>CANHBA010000025.1 GCA_947458985.1 Flavobacteriales bacterium | reverse complement strand
CATGAGGTAAGCACCTAACAGGGCGCCGTTCAGATCGCCAACAAACATCCAGACGGCCTCAGAGGCGTCAAAAACGGGGCTGTTGTCCGTTAGCTTCATATTATGCTTATTTTCGTTGAATGTAGTTAAAACTTTGTATTCAACCATGGTTATAGGCCTCATATTACTCACCGCAGTTATTTCTTGGCAAGGTTTTCAAAACCCGGTCTTTCACGACCGCATGCTTTTTAATCCTTATCGCGTCAAGCACAATGGGGAGTGGCCTCGCTTTTTTACGCATATGGCCGTGCACCTAGACTGGTCGCATTTGGTTTTCAACATGATGACACTCTATTTTATTGGAGATTTTCTTTTTCAAGAATACAGTCTGCTTTTTGGATCCATTAAAGGGGTTTATTATTTCTTGGCGCTATATCTCATGGGGGGCTTATTTGCCACACTTTATTCGTATTACAAACATCAGGATCAGCCGGGTTACCGCAGTTTGGGTGCATCTGGAGCCGTTACCGCTGTGCTTTTTGCTTTTATCGCTGCGCACCCTACGCAAGGCCTCATGCTCATGTTCATCCCGATTCCAATTCCAGCTTACATTTTTGGCCCAGTTTACTTACTGATTGAATATTACGCTTTTCGAAAAGGCAATACAGGTATTGCGCACGACGCACATATTTCAGGTGCGCTTGTCGGTATATTATTTGTGTTGTTTTTTATACCCGGCTATGCGCAATTTTTTGCATCTTTGTTTCATTAGAAGTTTTGTTTCCAATGCTTTACGTTAACAACAACGGATCAATTTTAGCCGGAGATGCACCCACCATCTTGCCAGGCAATCGCGCTCACCTCTATGGCGATGGCGTATTTGAAAGCATCCGCATCATCAATGGTCAACCACTGAATCTCGAAAATCACATTTTGCGCTTGCTGGCTGGCGCCCGAGCCATTCACATGCGCCCGTCGGCAAGCTATAGCACCGTCTTTTTTGAGGCAAAAATCTTGGAGTTATGCGCCTTGTCGGGCATCACTGAAGGTGGCCGCTGCCGTTTGTCACTAGACCGCATCAGCGGCGGCGCTTATTTACCCGATGCCAACGATGCCACTTACTACATCGAGGTGTATCCTTACGAGGTCAATCATTTTGAGCTCAATGCGCGCGGCCTAGAACTCGATATCTATCAAGAGATGAAACTTCAAAAAAATCTCTTGTCCAACTTCAAGACCAAAATGGGCTTGCCTTATGTCATGGCTGCTCTTGACGCCAAATCCAAAGGTCTAGACGACATGTTTCTAACGGATTACCGTGGCCAAATCCTAGAATCTTCATCTTGTAATGTATTCATTATTAGCAATGGCGTGTTGTACACGCCTGGCCTCGAAGAAGGTTGCTTGGCGGGCACCATGCGCATGCAAATTATTAATCTAGCTTTGGCAAATGGCATCAAGGTTTACGAAAGTGCATTGCTTCCGCAGCATTTACTTGCCGCCGACGAAATCTTCTTGACCAATGCCATTCGCGGGGTCAATTGGGTGGGTGGTTACCGCACCAAGCGCTACCAAAATAATATTTCGCGCAAATTGGTTGTTTTGCTCAATGCTTTTTGGGAAAAAGCCACACAATAGTTTTCAACAATTGGCGGGCGCTGCTGCAGAAATCCCTAAATTTAAGGTTCCCTTTTTACTGCAGTCATGTACCTTGTTTTTGATACCGAAACCACCGGCCTTCCGCGCGATTTCAACGCGCCCATTACCGCTACAGACAACTGGCCACGCGTGGTTCAGCTCGCTTGGCAACTCCACGACGAAGCCGGTGAGCTCGTTGCTCAAAAAGATTTCATTATTCGACCAGATGGTTTCAATATTCCATTCGAGTCTGAGCGCGTACATGGCATCTCTACAGAATTAGCCCAAGCCGTAGGTGAAGACCTCCACGCTGTTCTTGAACTCTTCCAAAAAGACCTCCAAAAAGCCAACTTTATGGTGGGTCACAACCTCAAATTCGATGTCAATGTAATGGGTTGCGAGTTTGTTCGTTTGGGCCAGGAAACTCCACTTGTCAAGCCTGTACTAGATACCTGTACAGAGCGCAGTGCGTTGCTTTGTCAGATTCCAGGCGGCCGAGGCGGCAAATTTAAATTACCTACACTCACCGAAATTCATCAGCATTTATTTGGAGAGCCATTCAATGAAGCGCACAATGCCACCGCCGATGTCGAGGCTACTACACGTTGCTTCTTAGAATTACTGCGCAAAGAGCACTACACTTTAGATGAAATTCTACAAGAGCCCGGTTATTTCGAGTCCTTTCAGACGCTCAATCCGGCGCCCATTCAAAAAATCGGACTTCAGCATGTCAATTTAAAAGCCGAAAGCGATAAAATTCGCGCTGCTAAAAGGCCCGCACAAAGCCCGCCTGTTCCTAAGCCCATTCAAGATTTGGATACAGAGGGTTTGGTTTTTGCGCACTTACACAACCATACCCAGTACTCCATTTTGCAATCTACCGCTGAGGTAGGTGCGCTCATTCAAAAAGCGGTTGCCTTGGGCCAGCCGGCAGTTGCCCTCACCGATACCGGCAACATGATGGCTGCGTTTCAGTTCGAAAAAATGGCCGCAGCTCACAATGCTAAAATAAAAGCAGCCCGTGCTGAAGCCGAAGAAAAAGGAGAAGCCTTCGAAGGGCAAGAAATCCTTCCGATAATTGGTTGCGAATTCAATGTGTGTCGCAATCACCAAGATAAAACTGTCAAAGACAACGGTTACCAAATCGTTTGTTTGGCCAAAAATAAAAGTGGGTATCAAAACCTGATCAAACTCGCCTCCATTGCCTATACGCAGGGCATGTATTACGTGCCGCGCATAGACAAAGATATCCTCTCAAAATACAAAGAAGAGCTCATTATCCTGAGCGGCAACTTATACGGAGAAATTCCAAGTTTGTTACTCAATGTGGGAGAGCGTCAGGCCGAAGAAGCCTTGCTTTGGTGGAAGGACCAATTTGGATCCGACTTCTACATTGAAATTGGTCGTCATGGCTTAGAAGTAGAAGAAAGACTCAATCCGCTGCTCCAAGACCTCGCCCAAAAGCATGAGGTGAAGCTCGTTGCCACCAACAACACCTACTACGTCGAGCAAAAAGATGCCGTTGCCCACGATGTTTTGTTGTGTGTCAAGGACAACGAGTTGGTAGAAACACCCAAAGGTCGCGGCCGAGGTTTTCGCTATGGCCTCGAGAACGACTCCTACTACATGCGCAGCACCCAAGAAATGCTGGCACTTTTTTCTGATGTACCCGATGCAATTGCCAATATATCTGAAATCATCGGTAAGTGTGAGCCCTATGGTTTGGCCCGAGAAGTACTCTTACCTGCTTTTGATATCCCCGCTGAGTTTGTCGATGCGCAGGATAGCCTCGACGGCGGAAAGCGCGGAGAAAACGCATTTTTACGCTACCTCACTTACGAAGGCGCCAAAAAGCGCTACACAACACTCACCGACGAAATCACGGAACGCATCGATTTTGAGTTGGCCACCATCGAAAAAACAGGCTATCCAGGCTATTTCTTAATTGTCCAAGATTTCTGTAATGCAGCTCGCCAAATGGGCGTATCCGTTGGGCCGGGTAGGGGTTCAGCCGCAGGTTCAGCTGTAGCCTATTGCATCGGCATCACCAACGTAGACCCCATCAAGTACGACCTCCTCTTTGAGCGCTTCCTCAATCCCGATCGCGTCTCCATGCCCGATATCGATATCGACTTCGACGACGAAGGTCGTGGCCGTGTCATCGAGTACGTCATCAACAAATACGGCGCCAATCAAGTGGCCCAAATCATTACCTACGGTACCATGGCGGCCAAATCTGCCATCCGCGATACCTCCAGGGTCATGAACCTTCCGTTGCCCGAGGCAGATCGCCTGGCAAAACTCATCCCTGATTTGTCTTTGCGCAAGCTCTTTACAATTCCGGAGCCCGAACTCATCGACAAACTCCGCAATCAAGAAGCTGTCACCAACGCCAAAGAACTCCGCCGCATTTACCAAGGCACCGACCTCCAAGCGCAGGTACTGCAAAAAGCCATGGAAATCGAAGGTTCGGTGCGCAATACCGGAATTCACGCTTGTGGTGTCATCATCACCCCCGACGACCTCACCAACTTTGTCCCGGTGGCTACCGCCAAAGACTCCGACATGGTCTGTACCCAATACGACAACTCGGTAGCAGAATCTGCAGGTTTGCTCAAAATGGACTTTTTGGGCCTCAAAACCCTTACGCTCATCAAAGACGCCGTTCGTTTGGTCAAAGAGAACCGCGGCATAGAACTCGACCCCGATGAATTCCCGATAGACGACGAAGCTACCTACGCACTTTTTCAGCGCGGTGAAACCGTTGGTATCTTCCAATATGAATCTCCCGGCATGCAAAAACACCTCAAAGAGTTGAAGCCTACTGTTTTTGCTGACCTCATTGCCATGAACGCCCTTTACAGACCGGGCCCAATGGAATACATCCCATCCTATTGCAAGCGCAAGCACGGTGATGAGCCCATCGTCTATGACTTACCTGACTGCGAAGAATACCTCAATGAAACCTACGGCATTACCGTCTATCAAGAACAGGTCATGCTTTTGTCTCAAAAACTTGCCGACTTCACTAAAGGCGAGGCCGATACCCTGCGTAAAGCCATGGGTAAGAAAGACCGCAAGGTGCTCGACAAAATGAAGCCAACTTTCATTGAGCGTGCATCGGCAAAAGGACACCCAGCGCCCACCTTAGAAAAAGTCTGGAAAGACTGGGAAGCATTCGCATCCTATGCATTCAACAAATCACACTCCACCTGCTACGCTTGGGTGGCGTATCAAACCGCTTTCTTAAAAGCCAATTATCCAGCCGAATACATGGCTTCGGTGCTCAGCAACAACATGTCTGACATCAAACAGGTTTCTTTCTTTATGGAAGAATGTCGCCGCATGGGCATCGAAGTGTTAGGTCCAGATATCAATGAGTCGGGCTTTACTTTTGCCGTCAATACTTCAGGTGCCATTCGCTTTGGTCTGGGCGCTATTCGCGGAATGGGCAGTGGGCCAGTAGAGGCCATCATCGAGGAAAGGAAAAACAATGGCCCGTTCGTATCTATTTTTGATGTCACCAAACGCATTAATCTGCGACTTTGCAATAGGCGTTCTTTTGAAAGCTTGGTTTATGCCGGTGGTTTCGATTCATTTAAAGATACCCATCGCGCACAATATTTTGTAGCCGATGCCAACGGTCGCACTTTTTTAGATGCCGCCATTCGCTTTGGTGCAAGTGTGCAAGAACAAGCGCAATCTTCTCAGCACAATATGTTCGGAGAAGCAACAGGCACCACCATGCCTGCGCCAACCATTCCCCGCGCCGAAGAATGGCCAGCTATTTATAAGCTCAATCGCGAGAAAGAAGTAGTAGGTATCTTCATTTCTGGTCATCCGCTAGACGACTACAAAGTAGAAATTTCTTCGTTTTGTACCGGAACGGTAGCCATGCTCAACGATCCAGCAGCCTTTATGGGCCGCGACCTCCTCATTGCCGCCATCATCACCACTGCTGAGCACCGCATTACCAAACGCGGCGATGCCTTTGGTTCATTGGTTATTGAAGATTACCAAGAAGCCTTCAAGCTGAATTTATTCAACGAATCTTATTTGAAATTCAAGCATTTTATGGAGCCTGGTACTTTTGTTGCCATTAAAGGCCGCATTGAAGTGCCCCGCTTCAGACAATACCCAGAATTTGTAGTACACCACATCGAGTTGCTTCAAGAACTCCGGGACAAACGCGCCAAAATGCTCAAATTGCGTTTTACGGCCAAACAACTAGATCAAATTGTCATTGAGCAACTCCACGACCTCTTTGAAGCCAATCCAGGCACATGTCAGCTGCACTTTACGGTCTTTGACCCCTTAGATGGCATCGAAGTATCACTACCTTCTAGAAGCGTCAAGATACAGCCCTCTAGTCAGTTGTTTAAAGAGCTGGCCAAAATGGACATCCAATTCAAATTGAATTGAAACAAACTTCCAATTGAATGAAACAAAAAACGCTCCTCAAGGGAGCGTTTTTTATGATATGAAAGATTTGAATCTTAGATTTCTGTTGTTTCTTGCGGTACAAGGATGCGTCCGCAGTGCTCACAAACAATGATTTTCTTTTTGGTAACGATGTCGAGCTGACGCTGTGGTGGAATTTTGTTGAAACAACCACCACAAGAATTACCTTTCTTTTCTTGTGTTTCTGAGGCGCGAATGACTTGAACTACAGCAAGGCCGTTTTTGGCGTTGGTGCGCAAGCGCTCATAAGCAAATACCAAACGGCCGTCGATGTTTTTCTTGGCTGCGTCTGATGATTTGATGAGTTTTTCTTCGTCTTTTTGTGTTTCGCTAATAATGGCTTCGAGTTCAGCTTTTTTGCTGTCGAGGTCGCCTTGTTTCATTTCAACGCGCTGAACTGCTTCTGCAAGTGTTTCTTTTTTGAGGTCAATTTTGTATTTAGCCTCTTTAGATTTTTTGTCGTGGAGTTTGATTTCGAGTTCTTGGAATTCGATTTCTTTAGAAAGAGATTCAAACTCGCGGTTGTTGCGCACGTTGTTTTGTTGCTCTTTGTATTTGGTAATAGCGCCTTCGGCGTCTTTTACGGCGATTTTACGATCAGAGATTTCGGTTTCGATTTCTTTGATTTCGTCGTTGATTTTGGAAACGCGTGTGTTGAGTCCAATGATTTCGTCTTCTAGACTTTGCACTTCTAATGGAAGTTCACCACGGATGGTGCGAATGCGGTCGATTTCAGAGTCGATTTTCTGGAGTTCAAAAAGCGCATCCAATTTTTCTGCGATGGTACCTTCTTTTTTGGTTGCTGCTGCCATGTGCTATAGATAGTTAACGGGATTCGTATTCAACTTAGTTAAACGGACCGCAAAGTTAGGAAAATTTTCTGTAAGTTGTTCAGCTAAAAGTTCACTTGTATATTGCTCGCTTTCGTAGTGTCCGATATCGGCTATTACTAGGTGGCCATCGGCGTCAAAGAATTCGTGGTATTTGAAGTCCGAAGAGATGTAAATATCTGCCTTAGCGCTAATTGCATCGGGGAGCAGAAAGCTTCCGGCTCCTCCACACAAAGCAACGGTCTGAATGAAGGGCTGAATGATAGCAGTATGTTTGACGCAGCCACAGCCGAAGGTTTGCTTGATTTGCTCCAAAAACGCACGTGTTTCTACAGGTTGTTCTAGCGTTCCAACCAGACCAGCACCGCGCTCTTGGTGTACATTTTGCGTAGGGATGAGGTGGAAAGCAACTTCTTCATACGGATGAGCTGCAGCCATTGCTTTTAAAACAGCTGAACGCAAGTGATTTTCTACTACATATTCAAGTTTCAATTCCTGAACTTCTTCTCGATGATTTAGTTTGCCGATATGTGGCTGGGCTTTTCCGGTTGGCATAAATGTACCCGTACCAGCCGATCTGAAATGACAATCTTTATAGTTGCCTATTTGCCCTGCTCCGGCATTGAGGATGGCTTGGTCTACTTTTAAAAAATGGGTATCGGGAACGTACACTTCTAGTTTATGCAGCAAACCACTCATGGGTCTAAGTACCTTGCAATTTTGCAGGCCTAGCTTTGCTGCTATCTTGGCATTAACCCCGCTTGAATGGTTGTCGAGGTTGGTGTGTATGGCGTAAAGTGCTATTCCATTTTGTATACAAAGTTCTACAACGCGCTCAACATAGTTTTTGCCATTGAGCCGCTTGAGTCCTTTGAAAACAATTGGGTGATGCGCAATGATCAGGTTGCAATTTGATTGGATGGCTTCGGCAACAATGGCTTCAGTGACGTCAAGAGAAATGAGAGCCCCCGTGATTTCAAGGTTGGGGCGCCCGTAGATAAGTCCTGCGTTGTCGTAGCTTTCTTGCAGTTGAAGCGGGTAGTGCGCCTCTAAAAAGTGGCTGATGTCTTGAAGTTGCATTTAAAGATTTTTAGAAACACCAAAATTGAGCCCCCAACCCCTACTTTTATGAATGTAGTCTTCATAAGGGCTGTAAGAATTATTGAGTTGGGATCTGTAAAGTACACCCAGACGAAGCGAATAGTTGTTGTCTAGGTCCGCTTCAAAGCCAGCGGAGCAAAGCCAGGAAAGTGTAAAGCTATTCATGGCATTATTGACCTTAATTTGGTCGTCGTATTTGGCACCTAAAGCGTTGGACCATTGAAAATCTTGTCGATACCCTTGATAAAGTGCTGGTACGAGGCCTAAACCACTATAAAATTTAATTTTTTCACCAAAAGTTACTTTCATTTGTAGCGGAAGTGCTAAGTAGCGGTACCGCGTTTGGTAGGCAAAAGTGGAGTCTGAATCTTGTGCAGCAAATGCATAGGCTTCTGCGTTTTGCATCCAGGAAACCGCACCGTCTAGGTAGAAATTTTTGGACAAACCCATACAAATGCCAATTTGATGCGACCACGCTTTAAGAGCGAGTTCGTCTGCACGCGTTCCAAGAGGCGTTGGTAAAAAGGCATCATTAGAAACCAAGCTTCGGAACATTTCCATGCGTTGGCTTTCGAAGTAATAGCGCGTAGGGTAGTTGCTTTTGACGTCTTTATTCAGGAGTTGGGAAAATCCTGAAAAAGCAGGCAGCAATAGAAGGAGGAAAACGAAATGTTTCATAGTTCAAAAATACACTTTTTGAGCCGCAACAAAAAGTCTTGATGCAGGTCAAGTAAAAGGCCGGAAAATGAGCCGTAACTTTGCATCCAATTCAAAAAAAGATATAATATGGAAACAACTTGGAAAGTAGATACAATGCACAGTGAAGTAAGCTTCAAAGTGCGTCACATGATGATCTCTAACGTGAGTGGCTCTTTTGGTACATTCGATGCCAATGTAGCTACAGAAGGCGATGATTTCACGACAGCTCAATTCAGCTTCAATGCCGACATCGCTTCAATCAATACTGGAGTAGCAGACCGCGATGGACACTTGAAATCAGCAGATTTCTTTGATGCAGAAAACCATCCTTCTTTAACTTTTACTTCAACATCTGTAAAGAAAATCAGCGACGACACCCTCGAAATTGCTGGCAACATGGAAATCAAAGGTCATACACAAGCAGTTGTATTGACAGCTGATTACGCAGGGATTGCCGTAGATCCTTATGGTCAGACCAAAGCAGGCATGACGCTTTCTGGCAGCATCAAAAGAAGTGAGTTTGGCCTCACTTGGAGCGCAGTAACAGAAGCTGGAAACATCGTAGTTAGCGACGACATCAAGTTAGCTGCTGAACTTCAGTTCGTTAAGCAGTAAGTAAGTTCCGAACCACCTTGAGGGCTTCAGAGATGTGCCCCACCGGATTGGTTTGAGAATTGAAAATACCGGCTACTTTTCCGTTGAGATCAATGACATAAGTCACTCTACCAGGAATGAGCCCAAATAAAGAACTAGGTACGCCAAACTGTTGGCGTACCTTTTTTTGTGTATCAGAAAGCAGTGGATACGGCAACTTATATTTTTGTTGAAAAGCTTCATGCGCGGGTGCTGCATCCGATGAAATTCCAAAAACTTCGCAACCGAGCTCGACAAAATCGGCGTACGCATCTCTAAAAGCACAAGCTTCTTTGGTACAGCCTGGCGTGTCATCTTTTGGATAAAAAAACAGCACTAAAATTCTTTGCCCGAGGTAATCTGTTATTTGAATATGCTTTCCCTGGCTATCGGGAAGACCAAACGTGGGGCAGTTGTCCCCGATTTGAATAGCGTGACTCATGGTTGTAAGGCGGTTTTGAATCGAAGGAGGACGCGTTCGCGCGCCATTTTGTGATCGACGATAGGTTGGGTGTAATTTGGCGTTCCGTATTCGGGCACCCATTTTTTAATGTAGGTAAACTTCGGATCGAATTTCTTTTGTTGGGCTTCGGGGTTAAACACGCGAAAATAAGGCGCAGCGTCGCAACCACAGCCTGCGGCCCATTGCCAGCCACCAATATTGCTCGCGAGTTCAAAGTCCAGGAGTTTTTCGGCAAAATAGCGTTCTCCCCAGCGCCAGTCGATGAGTAAATGTTTGGTTAAAAAACTCGCTACCACCATTCGAACACGGTTGTGCATAAAGCCAGTAGCATTGAGCTCGCGCATGCCGGCGTCTACCAACGGGTAACCCGTTTTACCTTCACACCAAGCAGTAAAATCTGCTTCGTTGTGCTCCCAAACAATGCGGTCGTAGGCTGGTTTAAAGGCGTGCGCAACCGTCTGCGGAAAATGAAATAAAATGGCTTGGTAGAAGTCGCGCCAAATGAGTTCATTGAGGTATTTCTCATTGAGCGCCATGGCTTCTTTGGCTAGTGAGCGAATAGAAATGGTGCCAAAACGCAAATGTAAACTCAATCGAGATGTTCCTAATACCGCTGGGATATCGCGCTGTTCATGGTACTTCTGAATGATGTCACTTGGGGTTAAGCGCTCTGGAAAGGGCTGCGTTTTTTGCTCCTCAAAACCCATTTCTTGAAGTGAAATAAGCGGCTCAGTTTGGAACGCATGCAAATTTGAAAAGTATTTTTCTGTCGGATATGCTTTGAAATGGTAGTCGGTCAGTTTGGCCTTCCACTTGCGTGCATAGGGCGTATAAATAGTGTAGGGTAGGCCATCGTCTTTGGTGACTTCATTTTTTTCGAAAATCACTTGGTCTTTAGCTCCAATAAATTCGATTTGCTCCTTTTGAAGCTGGTCAAAAAGATATTGATCTCGGGCAATGGCATTGGGTTCGTAATCTCGGTTTGTATACACCCTATTGACCTCAAACTTTTTGGCTAAGCTCAATATTTCCACTTTCGGATCACCGTAAACAACCGCTAAATCTGAACCTAAGGTGCGATAGCTTTCTTTTAATTTTTGGATTTCACGATGGATAAACAAAACGCGCTGGTCGTTTTTGGGTAGCAATTCAAGAATGGTGCTGTCAAAAATAAAAACAGGAATGACCTGAGCGCTATGCTTCAGTGCTTTGTACAGGCCGGCGTTGTCGCTTATTCTGAGGTCGCGGCGGTGCCAAAAAAGGGCAGTACTCATTTGCCGTCGTATTCAATGATGTTGTTTTGAGTTTCCCAGAGCTTCACGCTAAGGCCATACTTCGCATCGAGTTTGTCTCGGAGTAAATTCCAAATAACCACCGCAATGTTTTCGGCGGTTGGGTTCAAATTGGCGAACTCAGGGCAATCTAGGTTTAAATTACGGTGGTCAAAACGGTCTTGAACTTCTGTTCCGATGAGGTCTTTGACCAACTTGAGGTCGATGAGGTAGCCCGTTTCTGGATCAATTGCACCGTCTATCCACACTTCTAGTGTGTAGTTGTGACCATGAAAGTTAGGATTGTTGCATTTGCCAAAAATGGCATTGTTTTTTTCGTCGGACCAATCAGGTCTGAACAAGCGATGCGCCGCATTGAAGGTCGCTCTTCTACATACTTTCATTTGCTGCTTTTGCGATTGCGTCTACATGCTGGTTCAAAAGAATTTGAAACCAAGCGGTGTAGTCATGTGGATTATTTTTGAGGTCTTGAAGGAGTTCTGAAAGGCCAATCCATTTGTAGGCGGCTACTTCTTCGGTATTGATTTGGGGTGCCTGTTCTGAATAACCAAAAACGACATGATCGAGTTCGTGTTCAGTAAGGCCTTGGTCTAGTTTGGCTTTGTAAATGAAATGAAATGCTGCTTGCAATTGTGCCGACATACCCATTTCTTCTTGAAGCCTGCGTTCCGCTGCTTTAAGTGTTGTTTCTCCTGGGCGTTGGTGGCTGCAACAAGCGTTGGTCCAGAGCAAAGGTGAGTGGTATTTGTGAGCAGCTCGCTGTTGTAAAAGGAGTTCACCGGCTGCATTAAAGATCAAAACAGAGAATGCGCGGTGGAGTTCGCCACTTCTGTGGGCCTCCATTTTTTCGCGCTGACCAATTTCGTCGTCGTCTTCATTGACTAATATGACGTATTCTTCGGGCATTAAAGCAAATTGAGGTTGTGGCGCACGTAAGAGGTGAGTAAAATGCGCATTTTGCGGTAATTAGGGATGCGAATGCGCTCATTGAGCACGTTTTCAGCTGGCGTTTGCTTGATCTTATTAAAGAGCTTGAAATAATATTTGTAAGCCATATAGACACCAAAACGCGCGCTTCTCGGCAATAATAAAATGCCTTCGTAACCTTTTTTGAAGTCGAGTGCGATATCCGCTTCAATTTCTTTTTTAAGCGCTGTATTGAATTCCGACAAGTTGATACCTGGAAAATACGTGCGTCCAAGCTCTTGGTAATCCGCTTTGAGATCGCGCAAGAAATTGATTTTTTGGAAGGCCGCGCCTAATTTCATAGCGTATGGTTTGAGCTCTTCGTAAGCTGTTTGGTCGCCTTCGACAAAAACTTTCAAACACATGAGCCCAACTACTTCGGCAGACCCTAAAATGTAAGTTTCATATTTGCCTTGATCGTAGGTTTGTTTTTGAAGGTCCATTTCCATGGAATCGAGGAAGGTATCGATGAGTTCCATTGGAATTTGGTATTTATTGACCGCCCACTGAAAGCTATTCAAAATTGGATTGAGGGAAATACCTGCTGCAATAGCTTCATAGGTTTGTGCTTTGAAGTCTGCGAGCAGTTTTTCTTTATCAAAGCCATGGAAGGTGTCTACAATTTCATCGGCAAAGCGCACAAAACCATAAATCGAATAAATAGGCTTTTGCAAATCTTTGTGCAAAAAACTGATGCCTAGTGAAAAAGAAGTGCTGTACCTTTTGGTCGTGAGCTCGCTCATTTCTTGGCAGACGTTGTCGAATAAAGCTTTCATAGTATTGGTTTAGTGGTGCTTTGCAATGATGTGTTTGGCGACAACCTCTCCTGAAACAATAGAAGGAGGAACGCCTGGGCCTGGAACGGTAAGTTGCCCAGTATAATACAGGTTCTTGATTTTTTTGTGTTGCATTCGTGGTTTGAGAATGGCCGTCTGAAGCAGCGTATTCGCCAAACCGTAAGCATTTCCTTTGAAAGCGTTGTATTCACTTTTGAAATCGGAAACACAGAAACTTTTTTTGTAAACAATATAGTCTTTGATGTCGTTGCCAGTTAAATCCTTGAGTCTTTTGACTAAAATATCGAAGTATTTATCACGAGTGGCTTCGTCGTCTTTGAGGTCTGGGGCAAGCGGAATCAGAAAGAACAAGTTTTCTGAACCTTCGGGTGCAACAGATGGGTCGGTCATGGAAGGCGCACTGAGGTAAAAAAGTGGTTTTTCAGGCCAGCTTGGGTCTTTGTAGATGGTCTTGCCGTGTTCTGTTAACGATTCATCAAAAAAGAGGTTGTGGTGCTCTAAATTGTTGAGTTTTTTATTGACACCCACATAAAACAAAAGGCTTGAAGGCGCCATGGTGCGTTTGTCCCAGTAAGCGTCCGAATAGTTGGCATCTTTTTGTAATAATTTTTGATCGGTGTGCGCGTAGTCGGCGCCAGAAATCACGATGTCAGCCGCATGAAAAACACCATTTACAATGGTGCCAGTTGCTTTCCCGTTTTCGATGACAATGCGCTCCACATTGGCTGAGGTCTGAATTTGGACACCTTGTTCTTGGGCAATGCGTGCAAAAGCTTTGATGAATTCGTGCATACCGTTCATCGGGTACCAAGTACCTAATTGGATGTCGGCATAGTTCATTAAGGAATAAAGCGCTGGGGTTTCATTGGGCATAGCACCCAGAAACAACACCGGAAATTCCAAAAGGGATAATATTTTAGGATGCTTGAAGTATTTTCTGATAAATGCAGAAAAGGACGAGAACAAATGCATTTTAAACAAGCCACCAAGTACGCGGCTATCGATGAATTCAGTGAGGCTCAAACTAGGTTTGTAAACGAGGTCTTCCATGCCTACTTTGTATTTGTAGGCGGCGTCTTTTAAAAATGCTTGAAGGTTTTTGGCACTTCCGGGCTCTAAGGACTCAAACCACGCTTCGAGCGCTGTCATGTTAGCCGGTACATTCGTGTACGAAAGGTCGGGCCAGTAAACGCGGTAAGAGGGGTCTAGGCGTTTGAGTTCGTAAAAATCAGAAGTAGTGTAGCCAAATTGCTGATAAAATTTTTCAAATACATCGGGCATCCAGTACCAAGACGGGCCCATGTCAAAAGTAAAACCTTGTGTTTCGAACTGACGCGCGCGCCCTCCGATGGAAGTGTTTTTTTCAAAAATTTGAACGTCATAGCCTGCTTTTGCAAGAAATGAAGCGGTCGAGAGGCTCGAAATACCCGAGCCAATTACGTGTACTTTTTTTGTCATAAATTAATTTGCCGAAAATGCGAATTCCGGTAGTGCTTCCATCAGTTTTTTTCTGGCGATGAAAATCCGGCTTTTCACGGTTCCGATTGGAATACCTAGTTTGTCTGCGATCTCTTTGTATTTGAAGCCTTGAAAATGCATTTCAAAAGGCGTTTGGTATTCCTCTCCTAATAAGTTGATTTGTCTGTTGATGTCTTTTACACCTATCTTCTCTATTGCGCTGTCTTCGTGGCTATGGATGTTGCCGATCAAGAAAACTTCTTTGCTGTGATCGAAAATGGCACCCGATTTTACTCTTCTGCGGTACTGATTGATGAACAAGTTACGCATAATTGTGAAAACCCACGCCTTAAAGTTTGTCTGTGGCGTATAATAGTTGCGATACGTAATCGCTTTGAGCATGGTTTCTTGGGTTAAATCCCTTGCGTCTTCTCGGTTTCTTGTAAAAGAAAGTGCAAAAGATTGGAGGTTGTTTTCTAGACCAATTAGTGCTTCATTGAATTCTATTGTAGACATAGCGCGTTGTTTTGTTTAACAATTACGAGTTAAAGTTAAACATTATTTGTTTAACAAAACAAGAAAAAGTTTAAACAAAACAATAATTTTTATCTATATCGACTATAGATAATATCTATTGAACATTCTCCAGCATCACTTTTACCATTGCTTTGGTGTCAAACTGAGCCTTCCAGCCCCAATCTTTTGTGGCAGCGCTATCGTCAATAGAATTGGGCCAGCTGTCTGCAATGGCCTGACGGAAATCAGGGGCGTAGTCTATAGTAAAACTTGGTTGTAGTGCTTGAATTTCTTTTGCAAGTTCGGCAGGAGTGAAGCTGCAGCCAGCCAAATTATAGGCCGATCTGATCTTGATTTGTTCAGCAGGTGCTTCCATTAGTTCAATTGTGGCGCGAATGGCGTCGTCCATAAACATCATTGGCAGCATGGTGTCTTCACTTAGAAAGCAAGTGAATTTACCTTCCGCTTTTGCTTTGTAAAAGATATCGACAGCGTAGTCGGTGGTGCCGCCGCCCGGTAAGCTTTTGTAAGAGATGAGGCCAGGGTAGCGTATACTGCGTACATCTACGCCAAATTTGTTGTGGTAGTACTCACACCAACGCTCACCGGCTTGTTTAGAGATGCCATAAACGGTAGTGGGTTCCATGACGGTGTGCTGCGGCGTTTGGTCAGCAGGTGTGGTTGGGCCAAAAACGGCAATAGAGCTTGGCCAGAATATTTTTTGAAGCTGTCCTTCTTTGGCGAGGTCAAGGATAGTGAACAAACCTTCCATGTTGAGTTTCCAAGCGAAGTCGGGGTTTTTCTCGGCAGTAGCAGAAAGCAGTGCTGCTAATAAATAAACTTCTTTGATGTCTTGTTCAATTATATAGGCGCGCACACTTTCTTTGTCGAGGGCGTCGAGTTTGATGTATGGTCCGTTGTTGAGTATAACAGGGCACTCATCTCGGAGGTCGGCAGCAACAACTGCTGTGTTTCCAAATTTGGCACGGAGTGCTAAAACAAGTTCGGTTCCAATCTGGCCACAAGACCCAAGTACCAATATTTTTGACATAAAGTTGATTTGATGTTGCAACAAAAGTAACAAAACTGACCAAAATCATTTCTTCAATTCCGCATTTGAATTAGTTTTGAACTTATAAAACTTTTTAACATGCCTTTTTACCAGAAACTTGGACAGATACCGCACAAGCGCCATACCGTTTTTCGCCAGCCCGATGGCTCCATTTACCACGAGCAACTCTTTGGCACTATTGGCTTTGACGGCATGTCTGCACTGCTTTATCATGTTCAACCACCAACGGTAGTGAAGTCCATTGGTGCACAAACCAATATTGCCCCAGAAATTGGCATCCAAAAAAATATGCTCATGCGCAGTTTCAGAGGATTTGACCTCAAGCCTGCCGCTGATTACGTAGAAAGCCGTGTACCGGTATTGGTCAACTCTGACGTCTACCTCGAGCTCGCTGCACCTTCTGAGAGTATGAAAGACTACTTCTACAAAAATGCCGATGCCGACGAAATCATTTTCATCCACAAAGGTTCGGGCAAGTTGCGCACCCAAATGGGCAACATCGACTTTGCTTACGGTGACTACCTCGTGATTCCGCGCGGCATGATCTACCAATTGGAATTCAACGACGCCAACAACCGCTTGTTTATCATTCAGTCGTTTCATCCGGTGTACACGCCCAAACGCTACCGCAATTGGTTTGGTCAGTTGTTGGAGCATTCGCCTTATTGCGAGCGCGATATCCGCACGCCATCTGAACTCGAAACACACCGTGAAGAAGGCGACTTCTTGATCCGTATCAAAAAACAAGATGTCCTTTACGACTACACCTACGCACATCATCCTTTTAATGTCGTAGGTTGGGATGGCTACAACTATCCTTACGCATTCTCCATCCATGATTTTGAACCCATCACAGGCCGCGTGCACCAACCGCCACCCGTCCACCAAACTTTCGAAACCGCTGCCTTTGCGGTGTGTTCATTTGTACCGCGTCTCTACGACTACCACCCAGATTCAATCCCGGCTCCTTATAACCACTCCAACATCGATTCCGATGAGGTCTTGTATTATGTAGACGGAGACTTCATGAGTCGCAATAACATCGAAAAAGGTCAGATCACCTTGCATCCGGCAGGTATTCCGCACGGCCCGCATCCAGGAGCCTATGAGCGCAGTATTGGCAAAAAAGAAACCGAAGAATTGGCTGTTATGGTCGATACCTTTAAGCCACTTTCTCTTACCAAACGCGCTTTGGAGATGGAATTGCCAGACTACATGTTCTCTTGGCAGCACTAACTCGGCATTAATCCCTAATTTTGACCAAAATCAATACAATGGCAGAGATCAAAAATTTAAAAGACATCCAGAACACCGACTACAGTCTCGAAAAAATATTTCACGACGCCGAAGACTTCCTACCGCTTTTAGGTACCGACTACGTCGAACTTTACGTCGGCAACGCCAAACAAAGCGCACATTACTACAAAACAGCCTTTGGTTTTCAGTCCGAGGCCTATGCAGGTTTAGAAACAGGTGTCAAAGACCGCGTTTCTTATGTGCTTAAACAAGATAAAATCCGTTTGGTACTCACTACGCCATTAACTGAAGGCGGCGAGCTTAATGCCCACATCAATGCCCACGGCGATGGTGTTAAAGTTGTTGCTCTATGGGTAGAAGATGCCACCAAAGCATTTGAAGAAACCACCAAAAGAGGTGCAAAGCCTTACATGGAACCAACCCGCGAAGAAGACGCGAATGGTTGGGGGGTGCGCTCCGGAATTTACACTTATGGCGAAACCGTTCATATTTTTGTAGAGCGCCACAACTACGAAGGCATCTTTTTGCCAGGCTATAAAAAATGGGAATCGCATTACAACCCTGAGCCTTTAGGCCTCAAATTCATTGACCACATGGTGGGTAATGTAGGTTGGAACGAAATGAACGATTGGGTCGAGTTTTATGGAAAGGTAATGGGCTTTGCTCAGATTGTTTCTTTCGACGACAACGACATCTCCACAGACTACACCGCCCTAATGTCTAAAGTGATGTCCAACGGCAATGGTCGCATTAAATTCCCGATCAATGAGCCAGCCGAGGGTAAGAAAAAATCTCAAATCGAGGAATACATCGATTTTTACAACGGCCCGGGCGTACAACACATTGCAGTTGCTACCAACGACATCGTGGCCACGGTTTCCGCTATGCGCGACCGCGGGGTAGAGTTTTTATACGTTCCAGAAACCTATTACGAAGACTTTTTAGAACGAGTTGGCGCTATGGCCGAAGATG
>CANHBA010000024.1 GCA_947458985.1 Flavobacteriales bacterium | reverse complement strand
GGCGCTACGGGCTTCGGTGTTGTTGGTGCCGGCGTAGTTGTTGGTTTTGGCGCTACGGGCTTCGGTGTTGTTGGTGCCGGCGTAGTTGTTGGTTTTGGCGCTACAGGCTTTGGTGTTGTTGGTGCCGGCGTGGTAGTTGGCCTAGGCGCTACAGGCTTCGGTGTTGTTGGTGCCGGCGTAGTTGTAGGTTTTGGCGCTACAGGCTTCGGTGTTGTTGGCGCTGGTTTTAAGGCATCTTGTCTTCCTTCAGATTGTTTGTTACCATTCGGGTTGGTCATGATGCCTTGGCCACCTGTGCTGTCAAAGGTGACGAGATAAACATCTGTAAGCGTGCCGCAATCATTTGTAACGGTGATGGTCAGGTTGTTCAACCCTGGTTGGAAACTCACTTCTGCTAAAATGTTCCCATTTGTATTGCTGTAGCCAGTCAGTAAAACACCATTCATGGAAAGTGTTACCACCATGTTTGGTGAATAATTGACAATTTGAGCATCGTAGGTAAAGATGGACTGATTGGTGGTGTTTCCACTTGGGTCCATATTGTAGATTACTTGCGGAATGGAACAAGGCGTGAAGCTGAATTCTCTGTTTTCTGAATCGGTACCACAAGTATTTGTTGCAGAGACCGAAATTGTGTTGATGCCCGAGACAAGAGTTAACGGGATACTCAATTGATTGCCAAAAAGATTGGCGCCTTGTTGAGCAATTCCATTATTCAGAATTTGGATTGCTGAAACCTGATTGATTTGTTCAACGGTAGCGGTAAGAATAATTGCTTGGTTTGGAACGGTACCGGCAACTGGGCTGGTGATCTCAACGCTTGGCTGGACGCAAGGTGCAGTGTAGGTATAAGTGATAGCTTCTGACGCCACCCCACAGCTATTTTGCGCACTGAGCGTGACTAAATTAGCACCGTTTGTCAGTTGGAAGGTTGCGCTGATATTACCATTTTGGTAGCTAAATGGATGCACAACATTGTTGAGCAGTAAGTTGATATTCTGTGCGTTGGAAATGGAACTGACACTAGCACTGAATTGAAATGTAGGATTGGTGCTTGGTCCGGCCGCTTGCCCAAATTGAATCATTGGTGCAGTACAAGGCACATAGTTAATGGTGATGGTTTGACTTGTGCGGTCGCATGCATTTTTACCTTGAAGAACAATCGTGTTCGGGCCTGGTTGCAAGTTCAATGACGCAGTCAAATTCTGATTTTGAAGGGCAAAAACCTGCCCGCCTTGCCCGTTCAAGGACAAAATGATCTGCTCCGTCGTGAGCGCGCTTACTTGGGCGCTCAACAAAAGCGCGGAATTAGCAACGGTGCTGCCGTTGAGGCCAGCATTTGTAATTGCAATTTGAGGATTGACACAAGGCGTGTAATTGAGGTTCCAAACTTGTAGATCTGTTCCGCAATTGTTTGTGACGCTTAAAGTGATATTATTCAACCCTGGTTGCAATTGAAGGCTTGCAGAGAAAGTTCCATTTTGGAAATTAAAGACACTTGGTGTGCCATTCTGTAGCAAACTGATCTGGTTGGCATTGTTGATACCAGCGAGTTGCGCACTTAGGTTCACTTGTTGTTCTGCATTTGGAACGTTCGCCGCCGGACTCATATTGCTAATTTGCGGCGCAGTACATGGTTCATAAATAACACTCCAGTTCTCGATGTCGCTGCCGCAAGTATTGGTTGCCACTAACTGGATAACGTTTTGTCCTGGTTGGAGGCTGACCGTAGTGCTGAGTTGGTTGTTATTGAAGCTGTAATTTTGAGCCTGACCATTGACGGTTAATTGAATTTGGTTGGCAAAAGTATTGGTCAGTAAAGCGTTGTATACAAAGTTAGCGTTACTCGTACTTGCTCCGTTTGGAATGGCAGCAGTTGTGGTAATTTGTGGTGCCTGACACTGCGCGTAATTAATTTGTAGCGTTTCTAAATCGGAACCACAAGCATTGGACGCTTGAATGAGTATAGTATTGTTGCCTTGAACCAGATTAATCGAACTTGAAATTTGATTGTTATTCCAATTAAAAGGAACATTGACACCATTTAATTTCACTTGAACACCTTGATTTGAGGCCAAATTACTAATGTTAGCCATGAGGTTGAGTACCTGATTATTGGTTGTTGTGCCGCTGGCTGTTGGTTGTAAAAGCGTAATTTGAGGAGCAATGCAGTTGTCGTAGCGCACAAAGATGGTTTGCGTAGCTTGGCCACAAGAGCGAACAGCGTTGATGACAATTTGGTTCAAGCCAACTTGTAAATTAATGGCGGAGGTAAGCGTGGCTTGTACGCTATTGAAATTGCCATTTGAGAAAGAAAATGCAACAGGCGAACCATTGTTAGTGAGGCTCAAGCCATTTTGGAATGGCATGTTTTGAAGGGTTGCCGTCACAGTAAAATTATTGTTGGTCACTACGATAGGATTATTGCTAGTCGAATTATTCAAGTTGCCTTGAAGGTTGATGGCTGGAGCTTGGCAATCGTCGTAGGTGTAAGTGAAGGTTTCTACATCTGAGCCGCAATCATTGGTTGCGGTAATGGTGAGCGTATTGAGCCAAGGCAGTAAGATGGTATTGAGCTCCAATTGGCCGGTTTGGTTGTTATAAGCAAAAGTATTTTGTTCGATGCCATTAAAGATCACCTTAATGTTGTTTCGTGTACTCACGTTGCTTACAGTTGCACGCAAACGCAAAGCCGCATTGTTCAGAGTGGTATTGATAGCTGGGCTGGTCACGCTAATGACTGGCGGAATACAATTTTGAAAATTGATACTGCTATTGATTTGGTCAGTTCCACAAGGATTCGTGTACTTTATTTGGAAAGTGTTAAGCCCTGGGCTAAGAGTGAGGTTTGCATTGATTTTAGAGCCAACAAGTTGTGCGTTAGGTACGGCAATATTGTTGTGTAAGACCAACACTTGTCCGTTTTGCGTACTACCTGTTAGTTGGGCATTTAGTGTAAGCGCACCTTGGTTGGTGGTGGTGCCTGGGGCGTTGGGTTGCAACCAGCTGAGTTGTGGCGTGCGGCAGTCATCGTAATTGATACTGATTTGGTCAAATGCGCTTCCGCAGTCGTTGGTGGCGGTAATGCGGATGGTATTTGCACCAGGGGCAAGGTTGATATTGCGTTGCAATAAGCCATTGTTGGGATTGAAATTGAAACCGCTCACAGACATACCGTTGTGTAAGACTTGTATCTGGTTAGCATTCAAATGCCCACTAAGTGTGGCATTAAGTGCATAAACTACTTGTTGAACAGTTCCGGTATTTGCACCTGAGTTCATGATTTGAACAGTAGGTAGCTGACAAGCAACTTGTTCAATTTGAACAACTTGCGTTTTGCTGCCACAAGGGGTTGTAGCTGTAATGGTGAAGGTATTGGTACCAGGTAATAAAGTTACAGTTGCCTCCAAACGCTTGGTTTGTGTGTTGAAATTGAATGGAAGGGCTTGGTTAAAGGCGTTGGTCAGTTGAATCTCTTGTGAATTGTTCACATTGGCGAGGTCGAAGCGCAACAGCATTGTTGTAACAGATACGCTCGTTTGTGGTTGGCCAACCATACTGATGATGGGTTGAGGGCAGTTCTGTGTAAAATTATTGATATTGGTAATTGGCGAGTCGTTCCCGCGTACAGGAGCTGGTTTGGATGCTCTTCCTTTGAAATGCAGCTGAAAAAAACCTGAGGTGTAGTGATACCAGTCGTTTTTAAGACGAGGATCTGTCTGAGACAGCCCATCAAATGAATCGGCCATGGTAAATGTGGTTTTGTGCTCCACACCAATGCTAAAACGTCCTTTGTGGTAAGCCAAACCAAATCCTAGGCTCGGCATCCAATTAACAGCCCAATCATTGCCTTGAAGGCCATCAAGACGGGTTTCATAGATGTCGTCCATAAAGCCAATTAGTTGTTGTTGAGCGGGCTGCGTCAAGTCTAGGCTGTTGTAATCGTAAGTACCTAAGGTGTCAAAGGCATCGGCCCAGGTTTGTTGCCAAGTGAGGCCTACACCTCCAAAAACGTAAGGATCAAAACCAGTGCGCTCGCGCAAACGCCCAGCATGCAAGACCAATTCTAAGTCAAGCTCGCGGATATCCGAACGAAAATTATGAACGTAAGTAGGGTTGCTTGTGAAATAGGGGCTCAAAACCGGATTGAAATTGAGGTCTAGCTGCGTAAAAGCATCGGACTGCCCGTACCATTGCCCAGACAAGAACCTACCTCGAATATCAAAAGATAAACCTCTGCCGTAGTCGTAGTTATAAGAGCGGCCAAGCGTAAGCCCCCAGCCGTTGTAGCGCTCGTAATCGAGGTCGGTGCTGTGCCAAGTACCGCCGTAATTGAGTCCCCAAAACCATTTAGAAGAATTGTAATTGACATGCTGCGCAGAAAGGTTCGTAAGTGTAAGCGCGAAGAGAAGAAGTGCGTAAAGTTTTCTCATATTTTTGATTTTGTTTGGCTTGCCTAAATTTTGTGCCAAAGTTCTTAAAAATTAGGATTTTAAGAAATAAATAACAGCCTATTTTAAGGTTTCGGGTAATAAGTATACGTCGTAAAACGCAAAATACTTAGTTGATCTGTGCTGACGTCTTTCTTGATAAGTGAACCCAGAAACCCCGTTTTATAGTCGTATACTACTTGGTAATCTTGCAGAAATGTGCCGTTCTCATAACGATGCATCTCAATTAAATTGCCCCATTGATCGTAGCGATAGCGCCATTCTTCTTTGGCAACTTTAGCGCTATCAATAAAAGTGGCTTTGCTTGCTAATAGTCCAGTTTGATTATAAGCATATTGGGTCTTTTCACTGTTTTGAGATATCCGGTAATAGGCCGTTTTACTGCTTAAAAAATGATTGGCATCAAAGATATTGCTCACTTCAAGATAGGGTCTTTGGTAATTATTGAAACGGGTGTAATCAGCCTCCTGACCTTGGTGGTAACGAAGTGTTTCGGTGCGCATTTTAACCGATGAGACTAAAGTATCTTTTTTATGGTCGTAGATGTCGCGGTATAGTGCCACACTCACTAAGCGTTTGAGTGAGTCATAGGTGTAGTGTTCACAAAGTGCGCCGCCATATGCCGAGAAGCGGTGCAAACTCAGTTGCCCATCGGGGTAATAGGCATAATGATGGAAAATGCTGTCTTTAGCGGTGCCTTTTTGCAGCACCTCCATACTTGCGATCAGTTGACCTGCTGTGTTGAAGCGAAAGCGAAATGTGTCAGGGCTTGGCTTAAACGCTTCATTTCCTTTTTTATAGGTATAAAAACCATCAATTGTTTTGATGTGTTGCGCTGCAATGAGTTCTGCATTGAAAAAAGGGACGGCACTAAAGGCCTCGCCGTCTTGATTGAGGATAAACTGCGCGTTTAGCGTTGTTGTCGTCAAACACAAGAAACAAAAGACAATTAGCTTGCTGCTCACGAGATCAGGTCTGAGAGCACGCGTTTCCAACTTGCTTTGTCTGCAATGACGCGCTCGAGTGCAGAGATGGCAATGCGCTCTTGGATCATGGTGTCGCGGTCGCGGATGGTAACGGTGTTGTCTTCTAAAGTTTGGTGATCTACGGTGATGGAAAACGGCGTGCCGATGGCATCTTGGCGACGGTAGCGCTTGCCAATAGAATCTTTTTCATCGTATTGGACGCTGTACTCAAGTTGCAGTTGCGCCATGATTTCACGTGCTTTTTCTGGCAAGCCGTCTTTTTTGATCAAAGGTAAAATGGCTGCTTTGTATGGAGCAAGTACCGCTGGAATTTTGAGTGCCACTCGCTCAGAACCATCTTCTAAAGTTTCTTCTTGATAAGCCGCACTCAAGACAGCTAAGAACATGCGGTCTAGGCCAACTGAGGTTTCAACCACATAAGGAACATAGCTTTGATTCATTTCAGGGTCAAAAAACTGGAGTTTTTTACCTGAAAATTGTTCGTGTTGCTTGAGGTCGAAGTCGGTGCGAGAGTGAATGCCTTCGAGTTCTTTGAAGCCCATCGGGAAGTTGTATTCGATGTCGCAGGCAGCGTTGGCGTAATGGGCGAGTTTGAGGTGGTCGTGGAAACGGTAGCGTTCTGCGCCTAAGCCCAAATTTTGGTGCCATTTGGCGCGCATGTTTTTCCAGTAGTCGTACCATTTCATTTCTTCGCCTGGACGCACAAAAAATTGCATTTCCATTTGTTCAAACTCGCGCATGCGGAAGATAAACTGGCGTGCTACAATTTCGTTTCGGAAGGCCTTGCCAATTTGGGCGATACCAAAAGGGATTTTCATGCGGCCAGATTTCTGGACATTCAGGAAGTTGACGAAGATACCTTGTGCGGTTTCTGGACGCAAATAAATGGTACTGGCGTCACCAGCTACTGAACCTAGTTCTGTAGAGAACATGAGGTTAAACTGGCGTACTTCAGTCCAGTTTTTGGAGCCAGAAATAGGGCAAACGATTTCGAGGTCAATGATGAGCTGGCGCACACCTTCGAGGTCGTTTTGTTCGAGTGCGCTTTTCATGCGCTCTTCTATTTGTTCAATTTTCTCTTGATTGCGCAACACATTAGGGTTGGTAGCTCTAAATTGTGTAGCATCAAATGCGTCGCCAAAGCGCTTGAGTCCTTTTTCGACTTCTTTTTCGATCTTTTGACGGATCTTTTCGATGTGGTCTTCTAATAGTACATCGGCGCGGTAGCGTTTTTTGGAATCTTTGTTGTCAATTAAGGGGTCGTTGAAAGCATCGACGTGGCCAGAAGCCTTCCAGGTAGTAGGGTGCATGAAGATAGCGGAGTCTAGGCCCACGATGTTTTCATGTAATTGCACCATGGATTTCCACCAATAGGTTTTGATGTTGTTTTTGAGTTCTGCTCCCAACTGACCGTAGTCGTAGGTGGCGGCGAGCCCGTCGTAGATTTCTGAAGACGGGAAAACGAATCCGTACTCTTTTGCGTGTGAAATAAGGTCTTTAAGGCGGTCTTTTTGTGCTTCCATAGTTACAAAGATACGAAAAGCACTATTTTTACTCTATGATTTTTTACCTCGACTCTCAGCAATTTATCGATACAAGTGCAGCTATTGATCTTTCACTAGCCTTGCGCGCTGCTCCGGATAACCCAAGAGCATGGTATGTAGACGCACCGCGCATGGAACCTGTGCGCGCAAATGGTTTTGTTGGAAGTGTGGCCGAGGGGGGCGCAGTTAATTTTCGAGACATCTTTTTCAATCCGCACGGCCACGGAACACATACCGAAGCGCATGGGCATATCAGCAAAGAAATCTTTCCAGTTAACCAAGCTATTCAGCAGTATTTTTTCCGTGCCAGCCTTTTAAGCGTAACGCCACGCGTGCTTCCAAACGGAGACCATGTCGTCTTTGCCGATCAATTAGAGGCCTTGTTGTCTTGGGAATTTACAGAAGCGATCGTCATACGAACACTACCTAATCAGCTAGATAAAAGAAGCGCAAACTATTCGGGAACCAATCCGTGTTATTTTGATGTGGGCGTCGTTGACTTATTGGATCAGTTAGAGGTCAAGCATTTTTTGGTCGATACACCATCAGTAGATAGAGAAGAAGATGCTGGTGTATTGGCGTTTCACCATGCCTTTTGGAAGGTACCGGAGGCGCCAATTACAGACCGAACAATAACAGAGCTCATTTTTGTACCCAATGAGGTCCAAGACGGACGGTATATTTTAGAGTTGCAAGTAGCTAATTTTACCAATGATGCGGCGCCGAGTAGGCCGTTGCTGTATGCTATAAATGAAAAAAAGGACTGAAGAATCAGCCCTTTTCCTAGTAGTAGACAAAACTGTCTGAGTGGTACGTTGTAAGTAATAAGGACAGGAACTTCTTGTGCATATTCCTTTCGGACGTTGACAAAAACTATTAAACTCTTATCAAACTAGAAAATGAAACTGCCTCTCCAAGCAGCATGTCAACTGCTATGCAAAAGAAGTTACCTGTTTCTCTCCTTATTTCATATTAAACTTACGGCGAATTTAAATAGCGGTTAGTGTCAAATGAACATCTTATCCGATTGGCTGAATATTGCCGTCTTTTTTGTGAATATCGGTCTGAAGGTATTTCAATTTAACGAACAACTAGCGTTTTAGCTTGGGCATCGCCCTCTACGCGAACTAGGTAAAGTCCTTGATAGAGTGTATCGATCTCAAAATAAACAATTGTGCTTCCTTGCGCCAGTGTTTTTTGGGCAATAAGCCTGCCTTGTTGGTCATATAGCGTTACTTTTCGAGATTGTGTTGTGAGGCCATTGACTTGAACCATTGCCACTTCATGACTAGGGTTAGGCCACACTTTCCAATCCGCTGCATCGAGTTCTTGTAACCCAGCGTCTGAGGTGTAGGTGGTAACTGGTTCTGTAATGCTCGTCACTTTTGAGCCCGTCACTACGCCATGGTATTTAGGTCCCACAACATACGGGTACGCTGAATTCCAGTTGGCATCAACGGTTGCAAAATAACAATAGGTTCCATTTGGGTATTCTGGCGTGACGCAAAATCTGCCATTACTGGCGTCCAAATATGCTTGTTGGCCCGGATGGCTGATGAATTCGTAATCTTCTCTAAAATATCCGAGCGGATAGGTGGTAGAGACGGGAGGTCCGTCGGCAACGTCAGTTCCGTCGGCCCAATGGGTGCGCACGCTTATATTGCGCAATTGATATCCCGAAAGTATGCGCGTGAGGCCACCCGTACCATCTGTATTTTGATACCCATAGGCGCCGTAAATTGGAAAGCCGTCGGCTGCTAAACCAATCAAAGGCGAATGTTGCATAGAATCGATCACATACAAGCCATCCGCGTCGTAGATGTCGCAGATGTTCGAGATGACTTGCAAATCCAATTTGAAAGCACTCGGATTTTGGTGATGGTGGTAATTGCCCATGGCCGGATGTCCTTTGGCGCAATCAAATCCTCCTTTTTCGGCTAAAACAGCATCTCGGTTCCAAGGCATGTTGGCATTTGGGCCTCCAGGGCAAGGTGGATTGCCTGGGCCGCCGCAAAGCGAGTTGGTTTGCGCGTTCCAAGCGACGCCATCGCGGTAATCAAATAAAGCCACACCATTGATGAAGATGCCGATGTTGCCTCCAGTTGTAGAGGTGAGTGTGCCGGTGTTGGCACTTGGGTTCAGGGAGAGTTTAAAAATAGCGTTTTGGTTGGTGGCCAGTGACGGATTCCCATCTAAAAATGGGCCGGTTACGTAAGCTGGAATACCGGTGGTGGTGACATACACAAAGTTGGCTGAGTACTGAACCGCTTGCACATTGGCTGCCACGTTATCCGAAATTGGTGTGCTGTTGCCTTGCACATAATGTGAGCCGGTGAGGCCACTGGTGTTGATCAACCAATTGGTGATGGCGGGGTTGAGTTGGGCTTGCAGTGCACTTGCGCAAAACAAAGCAATGGTGAAGAAGCTTTTTTTCATGGTTTTGGTGTTAAGGTGTGGTATTGAAATCTGGGATTGGAAAGAAAAGTACTATCCGTTAGGGTTTTTAAAAAAGCGATGAGGTCTTTTTGCTGTGAGTCGTCTAACTTAAGTTGTTGACCATAGTGGCGCAGCACCTCTTTGAGGCTGCGCAAACGCCCGTCGTGCATGTAGGGCAACGTGTGGGTGATATTACGAAGGCTGGGTATTCGAAATTTTCCTTTATCTGACTCACTTCCTGTTATTTCAAAACGACCTAAGTCGTTTGACAAAATTGTTATTCCGTTCGACTCAAAACGATTGGAGAAGAAAAGTGGTGCCTCATGACATCGATTGCAATATTGCTCAAAAAGTTTTTGCCCTTGCGCTTGTTGAACTGAGAAATGCCCTTTGTTTTGTTGGACTTTATCGTAATAACTATCGTCAGAAACCAAGGCGAGCGTAAATTGCTGTAGCGCATCTAATAACATCCAGGTTTCAATTACATTTTGTTTATAAATGCGTTTAAAGAATGATAAATACCTCTTATGCTGATTTAATTTCAATAAAATATTTTCGAGTGTTTCGCCCATTTCGTCTGGATGCGTGAGCGGGTTGAGCGCTTGTCCAGTAAGGGTTTGGACGCCGCCGTCCCAATGAAAATCTTGGCGCCACGCGAGGTTATATAAACCCGGCGCATTGCGCTTACCTATTCGATTGGCAATACCATGGCTTGTGGGGTGGTCTACGTGTGCAAATGAAGTGTAGGATAAATGACAAGATGAGCAAGAAATACTGCTGTCCACAGACAATAATGGATCGTAAAAAAGTGCTCTACCCAATTCAAAACTAGTCTCCGAATAATAAGCTGTTTTCTTTTGAATCGGTGCAGGCCATTTTAGATCGGTTTTTATCCTATCCAAGGTAAGTGAAAAGAGCAGGCCGCTCAATAAAATAAGTATTAGTACTTTATTGGTCATAGCGAAAGGAGGCTGTAAAAAGATCAAACAGTACTTTACTCGCTTGGCTGGGCTGCATGATATTCCATTCGTCTACTTTAGATGTCAATATGGAACTGAACCATGCCTGTAAGTCGCAATTTAAAGTCGACCCACTTCCGATAACTGTTGCTATACAGGCAAAAGGCGCTTGATAAGCGCCCAAATGGTATTCAAATTTTTGCGAGCGTCCGTTTTTGAGCTCAAGGATTTCGCCAACACATTTGACGCTAATGAATCCGGTGTTCCAGGCCCAATACATCCCGTTGATGGGGTCTAGTGCACCGTTGAATACACCTGAGGTTTGTAACGTAGCATTGACGCCAATTTGAAGCACCTCATGTTGTTTTTTCCATTGCCAACTAGAGCGCTCAGCTGCGTCTACCAAATAAATAGCCTGGCCTCCTTTTTTTGGATCTCCTTGGACATAAAATTTCAATTGCGAGATGCGCAAAGCTGTGCTGTCATTGAGCAGATAAGTGCTGTCGAGCTCAAATGCAAGTCCGTTCCAATTGATGGCTATTTGCTGTTGGGCAAAAGACAACTGGCCAGTGAGCGCAAACAAGAAAAGAAACAGATAGGGCATTAGCGCTTCGGGTGAAGGTGTTCTAGAATTTTGGCCTGAAATTTTTGAAAGCGCTTTTCTTGTGTTGGCGTACAGAGTTCGTGCACGCGGTCAAAATGCGCAATGGTAATGGAATCTATCTTTCTTTGGTATTGTGAAATTTGGTCCAACAATGCGCTGCGCAAGTGCGCATCTTTCGTTTGTGTGCGCGCTAACTTTTGACGCAGCTCAACTTGATGTTGTGTCCACCCTATAACGACGCGGTGATGGCGGCGCATTTCTTTGTCCAATTTTTGAGCTTGGGCACCTTCTGCCTTTACGATTTGACTCAAGCGCGGTGGGTGCTTGGGCTTGCCATAAAGCTGAACTAACAAAAAGAGGTTGACGCAAACTAATAGTAAAATAGCTAAACGCAAGATCCTGATACTTTTCATGGGTACTGATAGGTTGGGGTAAGGTATTGATAACTCGCTGCCGTCGCTTCTTGCTGTTGTTTCTCATTTTCTAGGTACAAGCCAACGTTAATGGCCAGAAAGAAACAAATAGTCAAAAGCCAAATGGAGCGTTCTTGTTTGCGGTTTTGAACGATATGCGGAGCATCCATCAGCTGTTGGCGCAAGTTTTCGGGAAGTGCTACTGTTTGGGTAAAATGGGTTTCTCTTTGCATGTTGTATTAGTTGTTTTTTTGAAGCAAAACTTGCGCTTACTTTTTTTGCCAACCAGCTAAGTCTTCTGCAAGCTTGCGTCTGGCTCGAAACAGCAGTGATTCGACGGCGCCCAAGCTTGTGTCGAGTGCTGCAGCAATTTCTTTGTAGCTAAAGTCTTCTACATTGGATAAGGTATAGGCGAGTTGTTGCTGTAAAGGCAAGCGTTCAACTGCTTTCCAAAAAAATAAGGATTGCTCTGCCGCGAGCTGTATTTCTTCGGGGTTTTGCGTAGGCGCTGCAACGGTCTGAGCAAAAAAAGCATCTATCGGAACCGAAATGCCGAAGCGTTTTTTGCGTCGGCTTTTGCGCAGGTATTCATAACATTTGTTGGTGCTAATGCGGTAGATCCAGGTGTTCAAGCTCGCCTCTTGCTTGAAGTTGGGCAGCCCTTGGTAGATGGCAATGAAGATATCTTGCGTGCAATCTTGCGCATCGGGTCTGTTTTTGAGTAAATACCAACAGAGTTTGTAAATCTTGGTGTCGTAGGCTTTGACTATTTCTTCGAAAATAGGGGTTGTTTCGCTAGATATCACCCTATAAAGATGCCTATTTCAAGCAAAACTTGTGCTTTACTCAAAAAATAAACGACCATTGATCCATTCAGGATCTAGTGTGGCATGGTTGCGGCGGTAGAAATTGAGTGCGGTATGGTTCCAGTCTAATACTTGCCAATCCATGCGCTTGACACCCATCTTTTTGGCAATATGTACAATTTCGTCGAATAAAGCTTGTCCATACCCTTGTTTGCGCTCTGCTTCTTGTACGTAGAAGTCTTCCAAATAAAGGCAACGACCTTTCCAAGTGGAATACGAAATATAGTAGAGCGCAAATCCAATTACTACATCAGTTTCATTTGTGGCGACAATAGCGTGACAAATTTGGTCTTCAAAAAGATCGATTTCTAATTGAGCTGGTGTATTGACCACCTGTTCTGGAGCGCGCTCATAGGAAGCGAGTTCTTGTATGAGTGAAAAAATGGCTGGAATATCTTGAACTATTGCTGCTCTGATCATCCGAACTTGATTTATTTGAGACCGTTGAGGTCAAAACGAAGGGTAATCCCTGTTTTGAGGTTGCCAGTAGGGTAGCTCAAGGAAACTTTCGGTGTATTGATAAATTGTTCGTAGTAGAAAATAGCACTCAAGTATTCGTTGAGCTTGTAGTTGGCATCTAGCTTGAAGCTTACGGTGGTTTGCCCTGCTGTAGCCATATTGGTGTTCTCTACAACTTTACGGATTACCGTTGCGTTATCGCGGAAAGAGAAATTCACATTAATGAGTAGGTCGCTTGCATCGACACTGCGCACTAACTTGAGTTTCGGGATATTGACTACCGTACCCACTACAATTTCTTGACCAAGTGTTTCTGTTACTTGGTTATTGTTTAGGGAAAGTGTGGCTTGGCGGTCTTTTTTGTATTCAAAATTCGTGGTGATGTTTTTACCGAGGATGTTCCAGGTAGCCAACATTCCAATGAGTGGTGAAAAACGCTCTGTGATGGTGATGTTTTGAACCTGCATTGGGGCTATAAAGTTGTTGTTGAGGTCTAGAGCAGTTGGCGAACCGTTGGCGTCTAAGGTAGCGTTGAGGTTGGTTTGCATGCCGTTGACAGACACAGACGAAGAATAGCCGTGGTTGAGCTTGAAGGACTTCACAACATCTTTGGCAAAAGCAAATTTGCTGAGGCCTGCATAGTTGATGGTCCAGTTTGGCAAAGGCAAATTGCTGCGCGGGTTGATAGTTTTATTGTCGATTGGTGAATTGGTGTATGCCGTAAGGAATGAACCAATAACCACTTCTTGTTGTGTTGCAGAATAGCCTTCGTAGTAGCCGTTTGGCAAAGAGCTCGAGTTGGCGTTGTTTACGCCGATGAGTTGCGAAACTAGTTGGCTGTTGGCGATCATTTGTTGGAAGATAGGCGAGCGAAAAGAGCTGTCCATTTTAGCGAAGGCCGTACCCCAAGAGATGGTGGTGTAGGTAAGGGTACTGCTTTCAAATCGGCTTTGCGATTCAAATGCAGATGTACTTGGGTTCCAACGGTAAAATTCGCCGGCTTGGGTACTGTAGTTGCGCGATGCATTGAGGTTGATGTTGAGGTCTTTGAATGGTTCGAGCGTAGCTTTGAGTTGGAGATTGGCCGTGTGGTTGACCATAAACTGTTTGTTGATGTTTTCGTTTTGTACCAACCAGTTGTTGTCGCGGGCGTAATCGCCAACGTGGTAGCCGGTTTCCCTTCCAAAGACGTCGTAACCTTGTTTGCCAAAGACAAAAGGCGTAAGGCCCAAGGTGCTGGCGTTCATGCCGAGAACACTAGATTCTTGGTTGTAGCCCGGTAACATGGTACCGTCAGAAAGTGTGTATGTTCCGGAAATATTGCGAACGGACATCACCAAACGCGCTAAAGTTCCGAAAACAGGATTGATTGGTTCACTTTCTTTGGCTTTAAGTTCTTCTTCGCGGAGTTGTTTGCGTTCAAACCTTGCCAATTGACGATCGTATTCTTTGCGTTCTTTGTCGGTCATTTCTTCAAGCGGTTTCTTCGGCTTGAATTCTGCTTTCTTTGGTGGGCCACCTTTGCCCGGTTGTGCGCCACCGGCACCTGTTTTAGCAGAATTGGTCTTGGCGCCTTTGCCGTCAGAGAGCACTCTTTTGAAATAAGGAATTTGGTTGTAAAGCGTGACTAAATTACCCTGCGCTGTCATGTTAATAGAACGTGTATTTTGAATGGTGTTTCCAAATGCTGCTTGCCCGAGTGGAGCGCGCTGCCAGTTGTAGGTGCCAGCGTATTTGACGTTCGAAGACAACCAAGACGTAACGGGAAGTTTATCAAAAGGAAGGGTGTAGCTGATAGAGTAGTTGTGGGTGTAGTCCATGGTGCGGCCAAAGGTGTTCATTTGCGAACGGATGGAATCCATGAATTCTTGATAACCCTCAGGGTTGGTTCGGCGGTCTACGCCATTGTTGCCTTCTTCAAAAATAGAGCGGTTGTTGGCTGTAAACGTTGTTTTGAGGGCTTTGGTAACATCGTATCCAACTTGATAGTTGCGGTTCCAGTCAAAGCGTTTGAGGTAAATTGGGTCAAATTCGTAATTAGGGGTAGAGATATTGCGTATTTGCCTTTCGTTGTAGATACGAGAGTAGTCGTTGGTGAAGGCGATGTTTTTCGGTAGGTAGTAGAGGTTGAAGTCTTTGATTGGTTTGAGCCATGGATTCTTTTGTGCGGGTTGCCATTTTTTGAATGGTTCCCATGGTTTACCAGCAAAGGTGTAGTTGTAGTTGAGTGCGCCTGTCCAGGTGCGGGTCATGTCTGATTTAATGTTGAAGTCGCGTCTGATGTTTTCAGCGAAAGCGTAAGTAGCAGACCAATTAGAGACGCTCCAAAATTGTGGTTTGGTTCCGGCTTTAGCCTCTTTGCGCACATTGGTGAAGTTATAAGAACGGCGTTCTGTGAAGTCCTGACCCAAACGCATGCGTTCTTTACGTGTGGCGATGTCGTAGTTTGAAAGTTTGATATCTGGGTTGAACGGATCGTATTCAGGGTTGATCAAGCCAATAGAGTAGCCATAGTAGAATGGCAACGATACACGGGCTTGTTTGCCGAAGAATTGACCGAGCTGCATGGTAGTGCTGATGTCTGCACCCATGCGTTGGTTACGTTGGCGGTCTTGTACACGGCTGTCTACGGCGCCCCAATTGATGCCAGAATAGTTACCCGCGGCCTGAACCACAGCGAAGTCAGCTAACTGAACTTGCATTTGGCCTACCGCCGCTGATCCTCCATCGCTTACAAAGTCGGTGAGGCGCATTTCGTTGACCCATACATTGACACATTCGGCATCGCCGTTGTCTGGACCCCAGGTGTTGTCTGGGTCAGATTTGGATGGGTTGCGCACGCCAATCATGATGGTTTTCACTCCTTGTAAATTCGGACTACCCTTTACTTTAATGCGGTTGTTCGGATTATTCGGATCTATTTTTTCGTATTCGACAATGCTCGAAACCCCTGGTACACCTTGTTCGAGTTTGGTATTGCGTTCCATTTTGAGGTCGAGAAGGCGGTCAAATTCGATTTCGATGTTGTTAGCTGCTGGCCAAATGAGGTCAGGATTGGTGACATTCCAATCGGTGACTTTCATCGGGAGCTCGTATTCGTAGTAGTTGTCTACGTAGTCGGTACCGAGGCGTACAAAGAGGGTGAGTTCGTTGTCTTTGAGTTGGTTCTGAACAACAGATTCGGTATGTACAAACATTTTCAATTTCTTGTAAGTACGCACATCGAACTGCACATTGCGATAGGCGGCACGTGCATCGCCATCTTGTAGATTACAAACTTCTAGGACCAATGATTGCTCGTTCATTTGACGCTGATAAACCTGTGAAGGGTCGATTTCGCGGTCAATACCAGGAGGAACTACATAATTGATTGGTTGACGCTGTGCGTTTTCCTCGATGTTGAGGGCGGCAATGTTAAACGAAGTGAGGTTAGGGTCGGTCTGGACGCTCAAGCCTGGTTGTGTGAGGTCTAAGAAATAACGACGCCATTCGCCGCGTACGAATTCCAAACGTGCAAAGCGCAATACAACTGGCTCATCAAAACCTTTCATGTACATACGCATGAAGCGAATAGAGCGGAAGTCTTGGATGCCATTGACGCGTTTCTCGAAATCGCGAATAGGCACTTTGAATTGGTACCAAGTTTCTGTTTTGGTGCCATTTTGATAAACTTGCTTGTTGGTGATGAAGTTACTACCTACATTTTGCATGTCGCCTGGGCGTAGGCTGACGCGGTATTGGAAATAAGCTTCTGACTCAGAAAGGTTGTTGTCTTGGTTGATATCTTCGATATCTGGGAAGTTAGAAGCGATGGTCGGATAACCTATAGTGTTGGCAGTATCAGACATTTCTGTCGTTGGCGAGTTGCCTTGCATGCCGTTGTATCGTTTGTATCGATCCAAAATATTGAGCTGTGCGACGTCATAGTTGTCGTCGAGGTAGTAGTTGTAGTCGTCGGTAGAGGGGTCGGAAATCATGCGTGCTTTGGTTGCAGCACTGAGCGTATTGTTATTTTGAACCCAACTTACAAAAGCAGCGTAACTCTGACTTTCGTCGCTGTTATCCCAACCGTCAAGACCTACATCTTGTTTGATCCTAGATGCCGGATCATTGGCAAAGGCGTTCACAACGACTTGTTGTGTAGAAACGCGAGACCAAAGCGTGGTGTCGATGTTGTCGAGTAAAACAGGGTCGCTGTTTGCGGGCAAACCGTGTTCGAAACTTTTGCGAGAATCCGGCAAGATGTCTTCAGAAATATTACCTAGATTGAAGTAGAGGTCACCACCGGACATTGGCGCGTTCGGATTCTGATTTTCTGCATCTTGGTTGAAGGGGTCAAGTACCCAAAATTGAATGAATTCAATGTTAGCAAGCTCGAAGTCGTTGGTGCTCAGGCCACGCATGATGCCACCCCAACGCTCTTCAGGGTTGGTGAAGCGCCCGAGCGAATCGACAGTTGCCGTGGTGTCAAAATTGTACATACCGCGCTCTGAAGGATAATAGGCGAGATCGAGCACATTGATGTTGGTAATAGAACCGTATTGCAATTGCAAGTTCGGAAAGATATCTGTCATTTGGATCAGGCGCATGCGGCTATCGTAGAGCATGGTTGGATCTTGCTTGATGTGCGCAGGCGTGAGCTGGTTACTTTGATAGAAAACGGGGTCAATGGTGTACCACGAAAGATTGGCGCGTTTGTAGCCTGCGCTGAGGTCTTTTTTAGCGGCCTCTGGGAAGAGGTCGGGTTGGCCTTGCGGAACCGAAGACAAACGCCATGCAGCAATGCTTTTGAGGTCGATGGCGCTTTGAGATGCCTCGAAGTCGTCGATGTAAGAAGTTCCTTCTTTGTTGATGGCGCGTGGCTGACCTGGTCTGAGCGTAGCTACTTCTCCAGACATGGAAAGTGTAGACATCGTGTTGGTAGAGATAACAGGTAGGATGTCTACTAACTTGGTGAGTAAAGGTACGTTAGTGCGGAAGGCGAAGTCAGCGCCGAGTACGTTGTTTTTGAAAGGTTCGCTACCAAAATCGACTTTCTGGGTGACTGGTCGTTCCATCATGCGCAACCAAGTAGCACCTACTTTGAAGTTCTCGTTGATGCGGTATTGGTAGCGTCCACCAATCATGGAACGCGCTTGAAAACCAAACACAGAATTCGATTCTATGGAGATTTTAATAGGTGTGTTGGATTCTAAAATACCGGTGTTGAGGATTTTGACCCGGCTAAACGCGTAGTCTACGGTGTAGTCAACGCCTTCTACCAAACGCATGCCGCCTGCTGTTACAACAACAGCTCCTTGCGGAATATTCATCACGTTTAATGCAATTTCTGAAGAGATAGAAGACTGAAACTCTCCTTTGAACACAAAGCGGTTTTTACTTGGAATTTGCTGGGCAGCAGTTTTGGTAGAGTCGTAAAGTTCGGTGAAAGC
>CANHBA010000023.1 GCA_947458985.1 Flavobacteriales bacterium | reverse complement strand
GTGCGCTCTGAGCTCACGGAGTCTAAGATAGTGAGGTCGTCTTTGCTGACGTGGCGGTAAATGACCCAGCTTGCGGTGTCGGCGCTGTTGCCAATTGCTGGGGCAGTGTAGTCGCGGAATTTGCAAGTAAAGTAACCATTAGCCAAGTTGAGTGGATCCACCACTTTGATATTGACAGGGCCCGCACCGTAATCGTAGGTTGGGTTGGCCATGTAGCCATCGGTAAGGATGGTTTTCATGCTCGCTGCAGTAAGCTCTAAGCTTCTGTTGCCATTGCCGTAGCCGTCGAGGCGTGTAATTTGTGGCGACGAACCGTAAGCGATGAGTTGTGCTGTTCCGCCTGCTTCTGGCATGGGGTTGTGTGGGATTGCAGTTACTGGGGCAATTGCAGTTCCGTCAAAGTTCAAACGGCTTGAAATAAATGGAATCTTTTGACCATCTAAGAAAAGTGGGTCATTTGGATCGTACTTCTTAAATTGGTTGAAGGCATAAGCCACAGCCACATAATAATAGGATTTGTGATTGACAAGCGCACGAGCACCCTGTGCAAATGCATCTTCTTTGATAGAGAACGAATGCTGTATGCCGTTGTTCTCGCCGTCTACCTTCTCAACAGGTACAGAGAATCCAAGTGCTTCGTCAAATTCGAAGTTGATTACGCGAGAAATATTGTTTTTGAGGTCACATTGCGCCACCAAACGTGCTTTGTCTGGATCTGCGATGTCAGCGATAGATACATCTTGTGCTTTCAATTGGAAGATTTGATAACCTTCGAAGCGATAGAAGCGGTCAACTGTTGGGTCTGTAATGTTGATTTCGTCAAGTTCTTCGTATGCTTCTTGGTAGTTGTTCGAAGAAACTGGGTTATCTAGCATTAAGATCAATTCATTCTCTAATTCTTGAATAGTGAGGCGCGGTGCATCAGGAGGAGAAAGGATCTTGAAACAAGCGTCAAATAAGGCTTGTGCTTTGGTATCGGCGCGTTTCATAGCATCAACAGATGCCATTAGGCCACCATCGGTACTGCGACCATAAACGATACCAACGGTAATATTGTTGATGGCACCTGGACGGAGTGTAAACGGACCAGCTGATTGTACAAAACGACGGTCACCAGATGGGTTGTTGTCTGTGGACTCGTCCCAACCATTAGGGAAAGAACCAGCCATATCTTCACCTTGAGTAGACCAATGCAATGGATCTGAGGTACCTGGGAACATGTAGTCTGATAATGTAGTTGTCACACCATTTGACCCTGTGTAACCGAGACCACCATAGTACATTTCTGAACCATTGGCCCACTGACCTTCCATGAAGTTATAATATTCAGCTGCAGGTCCTGGGTCATTGTATGGATAAGCAGAAGTCGAGGTATAGTAAGTAAAGCGACGCATACCAAAACGCTCGTTATCGATGATGCCATCGGAGTAACCAATACCAATTCCTTTGTAAACAATACCGTTATTGGCAAGAGCATCAACAACTGTAGGTACAACATCTGTTTGTGTTGCTTCATCGTAATAAGGACCAGGGTTGTCTAGGCCATCTGCATCTTGATAAGGACCTTCAAAGAAGTCACAACCAATTGCAGGAGGGTTTTCGCCATAACCTAATTTACCACCATCGGACTCATCTATGAGGTCACCATTGTACATGTAACCTAAACCACGAGAAACGTCGCAACCTGTGTAGTCATCAGCATAGTTACCGACGTCAGCATCTAGGTATTGAGAGAAATAAGTATTGTAAAGTGTTTGCGTACCGCGGTTGATCAATTCGTAGTTATAGAATGTCATGCGGTTGACTTCGTCGTTGGTTGCAAATGAGAAAGCTTGTGCACGGATTTCCATACCAATTGGGTCACCGTTTGTTTCGGTATGGATGTTTCCTTTGTCATTGAATACCCACCAGTGTGTTTCATCACCGTAAAGTGAAATACGGCGATCAATACCACATTCGATGTCGTCACGACCAAGGATGTCGTCGTACCATGGGTGGTCACCGTTGTCTGGGTTGTAGTTGCCGTCTTGGTCGCGGTCATAAAAAGGTGCTAAGAAATAGTCTTGACCTCTTGATACATCGCCATGAGCTGGCCAACCGTAGATACGGTTGAGCTCGTCGTTTGTTGGCGCTGTGATTTCATCACAACCTTCTGTGGTAATACCAGCGTTACACTCCCACCAGATGTTGAATTTAACAACTTCTGCTTTGCGGATAGTGTAGAACTTATCGTAAGCTATACATTGGTCTGGATCGATGTTAGCCTCGCCAAAATCGCGGATGGCGTCGTCACCGACAGGATTGAGTGGGTTGTAATTACCAGATCCAGGTGTAACACTAAGCGGGCCAGGCCAGAAGTCGTTACCTGAACGGTAACGCAAAGCAGCTAATTTGAGCTGACCGTTGACGTCAGTACCACCCATCCAAAGGGCACCAGCAAAAATCGCAAAGCGGTTACTACCTTTTGGAACTTCATAGGCAGCTACGCTTGCAGCACGGTTTTGGAACATACTTCCGCCCTGCTCTATAAGCGCGGACACATCGTTGAACTTCATGGTCAACTTTGCAGTAGCGGGGCTACAGTTAGCTTTTGGCTTTGCGGTAGGTTTGTAATCTTTGTCGTTGGGGCCTAGGTAAGCGAATGCCTGAGTGCATGTTACAGTTAGACCAATAAACGCGGCAATGAATTGCTTTTTCATAATACTTCGTTATAGCTTCTTAAAAATCAAATTTTACTCCCAAACGAATGGTTCGAGGTATACTGATGTTAAACGGATTTTGAATCTTCATGGTGTAGTAGTCACGGAAAGATTGCTCATCTATTTGGTTTTGGATAGATGTCTGGCTAGCAGCTGCGGCAAGATATCCGTCGTCGTCCCAGTTACCAGTTGCACGGTAAACATTAAGCACATTGAACTGGTTGAAAAGGTTGGTTGCACGTACATACACTTGTAGGAATGCCGTTTTCTTTTTGTTCTCTTTGCTGCCGTATTCGATATTGATGGTTTTATCAGCTTGAATATCCAAGCGGTATTGCCATGGCAAACGCGAACCGTTCAAGGTACCGTTGATACCTGCATTTAAGGCGCCAATACCTTCGTCAGTAATAAACGTTTGAGAAGAATAAGGAGAACCTGAATTGATGTTGGCAATCATGTTCAAACCTGTATTTTCGAAAATACGTGTTTTACCGATCATTGGGCCGTTGTAGTCTTGTCCTTCACCATAACGGTAGTCAAAAGTAAAGTTGAAGGCGTGGCGTTGATCATAGCTGTACGGGAAGATCACACGTAGATTAGGTAAGCCAGCATTTACAAGTGCAGACATAGAAGTTGCATCTGAGCCTGTTCCATCGGCAAACTGCAAGGTATAGTTGGCAGTCATGCGGATGTTACCAGTCTGACGCATGTCGTAGGCAACAGTTAAACCTTTGACAGTACCGAAGTCGCGGTTACCGAAAGTTTTGTAAGTTACAGGATAGGCCTCAAATACGTTGATCAACTGGACGTTGTCGCGTTGCTCGCGGTAGAATGCTGAGATTTTCACTGAAGACGTACGCGTAACTACTTGTTGGAAACCAAGCTCGTAGTCAACTGTTTTCTCAGGTAGCAAGTTAGCATTATTGATGACTGCATTTCTAGACTGAATAAATTGATATTCATAAGGGTTGAAACGGAAACCAGATGTAGGACGCTTCGTAAGGATGTCGTAGTGTGCAAAGAATGAAGCCTCCTCAGAAATAGGGAAAGAGAATGCGATACGTGGCATCACGTTCACTTGTGCTTTGTAGTCTTCGAATGCCTCAGCTGTAGGTGTTTCTAAAGATGGGTCTTGTAACCAAGGAGCGATTCCGGCTGCGCCGCGAATTTTGGATGGGTCTTCGATTGGTGTGCCGGTAGCGTCGTACCATTGAGCACCATTACGGAAACCGTTAATGCTAGATGGATTGTTGACGTCATTCACATAAACTACGTAGTCGTCGCCCATACCGTCAGGGAGATCGACCCAAGAGTATTGGTTAGGATCGTTAGATGCTAAAGCACGCGCTTCTTGAACTGTTTTAGCAGTGTAGAACAAATAAGGATCTTTCAAGACTGGTTGGTTGGCATCAAAGACGTCAACACGAACACCGACGTTAAAGACGATGTCTTTGAATGCAAACTTATCCATGATATAACCAGCCATGTAGATTGGTTGGAAGGCACCTACAAAACGCTTGTAGTTACCGTTTTCGTCGAATTCATTGAAGTATTTGTTGATGTCAGTGTTGCCACGAACTTTTTGACCCGTGTGGTCATAACCCCAATAAGATACATAAGATTGGCCGCTATTGAGCAACTCGTCTGGTGAGAACATATCAAACTGGAATAAATTAGGATCGTATTGGTCGATGTCTACGAAGTCTGAACCAGCTGGATTGTAACCTAATTTTTGACGTAAATTGTAGTCAAAGAATGATTGTTGGTCGTTGTCGACTTGCCCTCCATAAAGACCATTGCCATTTGGATCAGCCGCATTACCAGAATTCAAACGGTTATAGGTAATGGCTTTGAATGAACCAGAGTCAGTAACTACACCAGAATTGAGGTCGAGCTCGCGGATGTGGAAGTTTGCTAGTTGGCGCGCAATTGACCAAATGCTTGCAGGTCCGTTGTCGCCACTTGTCCAGCCGCGGTCTACGCGTTGCTCGTATTCAAAACCTAAGGAAATAGAGTGGTCGCCGAGAACAACAGAACCAGCACCGGTTACGCGGAATTGGTCGTTTTCTGACTTTCCAAAACCATTAGATGGCGCACCAATGTTAGACCAGATACCATAAACACTTCCAGGGAGGTCGCCATTTCGTAGCGCATTACCTTGCTGAATTTGAAAGAGGTTTTCGTAGCGGCCAATTGGATTGCCTTCGTAGATATTAAAGTATTGGGTGGTAATTGCTGCTAGAGTAGCATTTGTTTCAGACGGTGTGAAGTCAACTTCAACATCGCGGAAACCATTGTGTACATACATTTGTGTAGCAGGGTCGAACTCGTAGGAAGGAACTCTTGTTGTTACAAACTTTCCTACGTGGCCGTAGTTGAATAAGTTGTATCCGTGGTTAGGATCGTACGACTCATTGAATGACTTTGAATAGTCAACCATTAAACTATATAGTGCTGATTTGATTTTTGAACTTGAGCCTTCGCGATCGTTGTTGAAACGTTGCGTGAGGCGCGCGTAAACGCGGTAATCTAGGTTTTTGCTTACACCGTAGTTGGTAAAGTTCAATAATGAATTACCATAACCATAAGATGTACCTTGGAAGTAGTTCAATGAACCACCAAATTGTAAGTTGACAGATGGCCCGGTGTTGACGTCGATTTTGCCAGATGCTGAGAATACGTTGTTACGTGCATTCATGCGCCAATCTGTCTTCTCGAAATCGTCGGCTCTGAGGAATAAGGCATTGTGGAAAGTACCAAAACCAGTAGATGTTGGGCGCAACGGATTGGCGATAAGTTCTTCGCGGGCCTCTTTGGTAATGCGGTAAGAACCACCAGCTAGTGGGCGAGAATCTAGTTGATCTGTATAGTTGGCTGAAATTAAGAAACCTAAACGAGGACGGGTTTTGTTGCCAGCGGAGTCGCGTTGCATCCAAAGCGGACCGGATAACATCCCTTCAACAAGGTTGTAACCAAATTTATCGAGGCCAAATACTTTGCCATCGTAGCCGTTAGGATCAGCACCGTTAATATAGAGACCAGAACTAACCGCCTCGAGGCTACCGAAATAAACCGAAGACGGACCGCGTGTAGTAATGGAGATGATTCCACCCGTAACGTCACCGTAGTTGGCAGGTACACCACCCGTAATGACGGATACTTCTTCTAGTGCTGACTTTGGAAGGTTAGAGGAACCGCGCACTTTGATACCATCTATATAGAAGTAGGTGGCGTCTGAACGCGTACCGCGAACGGAAATGGCACCTGAACCTTCGTTGACGTTGACCCCACCTACTGTTCCAGCAACAGCTGTTGCAGAACGTGCTGGTAAACGTGCGATGTCTTCGCGGGTAACGGTTGCTCCGGATGCACCACCATCTTTATCGATGAGTGGAACTTTGTAGCGTACGACTTTGACTTCCTTCGTTTCTTGCGTTTTGGTAGTGAGCGCTAGGTTATCAAGGAAAGTGATGCGATCTGGCGAGATAGAAACACCTTCCATTGTGAGGTTTTGATAACCCCCTTCTGCGTTTCTTACTTCAACGTCATACGAACCAGGCTGGATACCATTGATCTGGAATTTACCCTTTTCGTCGGTTAAAGCACTACCGCGAATTGCGCCAGCTTGCTTCAATAAGACCTTACTAAACTCCAAAGGAGCTTTAGTTGCCTCGTCAGTCACAGTACCACGAAGAGTACCGAGACCGGATTGTGAAAATGCGTAAGTGCTTACAAATAATACACTTAAAAGCAATAATTTCAGTCTACCCACCATATGAATGCGTATAAATTTTACTATTTCTCGTTTTTTAAAGAATGTAAATATAGAAAATTCCATAGTCTTAACATAAAATTCATCAAAATTCTATCGGATGTTTGCGCATATTTGCAATACAAACTAGTGTTTACTCATGATATCTGTTTCAATTGATTTTCAGATGAGCTCCCTCCATTTGGTTTACATGAATTCATCTTCTGTAAATGAGCATTCAATTATTCTTTTGGAAGAAGAAGCTGAGCAATTCAAATCGCTATCGAATGATAAACGTAAAGTTGAGTTTTTAGGGGTGCGCTTTTTACGCAATTCATTAGATATCAATGAACCTATAAAGTATTTGAATAGTGGCAAGCCGTATCTTTCCTCACTTCAGCATCCTATTTCAATTTCGCATTGTTCGAAATATATTGCCCTTGCCATATGCGCTGAGCCTGTTGGTTTGGATATTGAATTATTGGGACGCGATACCTCTCGCATCATTAACAAATTTATTTCCGAAGGAGAAAAAAATTTATACAAAAATGACTTGGCAGATGGTGCGCTAGAATTATGGTGTGCCAAAGAAGCGGTTTACAAGTTATATGATCTGCAAGGTCTTGCTTTTAAAGATGAAATCACTATTCTAAAAAGAAAAAAGCATGGAGAGCTCATCCTTTTGGAGGGTTTGGTGCAACGAAATATTCCTAGGCGGGAATTTATCGTGAAAATTGCAAAAGAAAATGACCTTTTAATTGCTATCGCTGTATTTACAGCTGCGCCTTCAGACTCATGTCAAGTGCCTTTACCGAATGGGTAAGCGCCCCAACTGAAATAAATTGCACACCCGTCAAAGCGTAGTCCCTGATTGTTTCGGATGTAATGCCACCGCTCGCTTCAGTTTCAATGCCGTTTGGTATGCGTTTGAGTGCCTCTGTTAATTGACTCGGGGTAAAATTATCGAGCATGATGCGGTCATAACAAATCGGGAGTTGGAGCAATTCGTTGAGTTCTTCCATTGAGCGAATTTCTACCTCCACTTTTAAATTGAGTTTGTTTTCATCGAGGTAGTGTTGGGTGCGTTCCAATGCAGGGCCTAAACCACCTGCGTAATCGATATGGTTGTCTTTAAGCATGATCATGTCGTAAAGCCCAAAACGGTGATTTGCACCCCCACCTATTTTGACTGCATATTTATCGAGCATGCGCATGCCTGGGGTCGTTTTGCGGGTGTCTAAAAGCGTACAATTTGTTCCGGCAATGAGCCCAACATAATAAGCAGTTTGGGTCGCGATGCCGCTCATATGCTGCATGCAATTCAAAAGCAAACGTTCCGTAGCTAGAATTGAGCGTGCCGAACCTTCCAAGGTAAATGCAATTTGGCCGTACGAGACCTTTGCGCCATCTTGTAAATGTGTTGTAAATACAAGAGTTGGGTCGTATAGTTCGCAAATGCGCTTGGCAATTTGTATACCTGCCAACACCCCGCTTTCTTTGATCATTAAGATAGCTTTTGACTTTGCTTCTTTTGGGACACAAGCCAAAGAAGAGTGGTCTCCGTCTTGGATATCTTCGCGCAGGGCTGAAAGGATAAATTCATCTAGCATAGAACAAAGATAAGAAGAGCCATAGAATCCGCACAATGTTTCTAAATTTGAGCTGTGAATTCTAAAGAGCAACTCCTCAACAAAGTCAGTACATTGCCTCATAACCCAGGGGTGTATCAGTTTTTGGATCAACAAGGACTGATCATTTACGTTGGAAAAGCGATTGATCTGAAAAAAAGGGTGAGCTCCTATTTTCAGAAGGAGCATCAAGATGGCAAAACAAGAACACTCGTCAAAGCAATTTGCGACCTGCGTTTTACCGTCGTTGAAAATGAGTTGGATGCCTTGTTATTGGAAAACAACCTCATCAAGAGCTACCGTCCACGTTACAATGTCTTGCTGAAAGACGACAAAACTTACCCATGGATTGTCATCAAAAACGAAGCGTTTCCGAGGGTATTCCCAACTAGGCGTAAATTCAATGATGGTTCCACTTATTATGGCCCCTACCCTAACGTCAAGCAAATGCACCAATTACTTGACCTTATTCGCGAATTATTTCAACTCCGTACCTGTGCACTCGATTTGCGGCCAGAGAAAATCGAGCAACAGAAGTACAAAGTTTGTTTAGAATACCATATCAGGAAATGCGCAGGGCCTTGCCAAAGCCACCAAACAAGCGCGCAATACGAGCAAACTTTGCAAACGGTTCGCCTTTTACTTGAAGGGAAAAACTACTCGCTCATACAACAATTAAAAAAAGACATGCAAGCGCATGCCGCAATACAAGCTTTTGAAGCCGCCCAACATTGCAAGCAACTCATTGAAGCGCTCGGGAAATACCAAGCAAAATCAATGGTGGTCTCGGATCATACGCAAAACTTTGATGTTTGCTACGTCGAAAAAACACAAGAAGATGCATGGATGAGTTTTATGGTCATCAGTGAAGGAAGTATAGTACATGCCTATACCTCTAAGGTTTCTGATCCATTGAATGCGCCACTTGAAAATTTATACATGCAGCTCATTCCCCAACTCAGCACTCATTTCGAAAGTCAGGCAAAAGAGATAGTCGTTGGGATAGAAACACCCCTTATGCTGGCTCATTCCAAGGCACTGTTTCCAAAAATTGGAGAAAAAAGGCATTTGCTTGAAATGGCGATGAACAACGTAAGGCACGCGCAATTACAAGTTAAAAAAGCAGAGATGAACAAAAGTACGGCGGTGCAAAATGCACCTATGCAAGCTGTACTTGAACTCCAAAGTGCGCTTGCACTTTCAAAAGTTCCCCTACACATCGAATGCTTTGATAACTCGAATCTTCAGGGTACCAACCCTGTTTCGGCTTGCGTCGTTTTCAAAAACGGAGTGCCGAGTAAGGCCGACTACCGTCACTTCAATGTCAAAAGTGTTGTTGGGCCCGATGACTTCAGTACCATGAAAGAAGCTGTTGGCAGGCGTTACAGCCGCTTAAAAGCAGAAGGTTTGCCAATGCCAGACTTAGTGATCATAGATGGCGGAAAAGGACAACTTGGCGCAGCACTGGAGGCCATCGAAGAAATTGGGCTGCAAAAAGAGCTGAAACTTATTGGACTTGCAAAAAGGCTAGAAGAATTATACAAGCCCGGCTTTTCAAAATCGCTTATTCTGAGCAGAAGATCTTTGGCGCTGAAATTAGTACAACAACTCCGCGACGAAGCCCACCGTTTTGGCTTGAGCCATCATAGAAATAGACGCAGTAAAAATGCCATTGGATCAGAACTTGATGAAGTAAAGGGGCTAGGGCCCAAAACGATAGAACTGCTCTATCACGAGTTCAAGACACTTTCTAAAATGCAAGCTGCAGACCCTGAATTGGTCGCAAAAAAAATAGGAGCCGCCAAAGCAAAACTCCTATTTCATTATTTTAAAACGCTTGCCGACTAAACAGGCATTGGTTTGACTTCAATTATCTTACAACAAAAGTTCGTGTAGTTTGAATACCATTGACGACGAGTGTCAGTAAGTAGCTGCCGCCCGCTAACTGATTGGTTTCTGTAATGACCAAGTTGGTGCCTGGCTGCAATTGCAATGGATAGTTTGAAATGATTTTACCACTGAGATCGGTAATGTGAAGTTGTGCCGCACCACCTGTTGGGGAGGTGAATTGTAAATGTAGGTCGCCATCTGTAGGGTTCGGGAATACACTTAAGTCTGAAAACGCAGTTTCAACGCTAGTAGATAACACTATATCATTTGAAGGCGCACCACTATATAGATTGATGTCGTCAAGGAAGAAATTGTTTCCGCCCTCGCCTTCAAACTTAAAACGCATGCGGAAGTTGTCAGTGAAATAATTGTTGGTCACGTTGGTCATGTGAATGGTAACCCAATCGGCTTGGCTCGTTGGTGCCCAAGATGAAGACGAAACTTGATTAGAAAGCTGATTGCCGCCTAAAGTTTTTCTTTGTGCCCAGTTTTCACCGCAATTTCCTGTGATAAATACTTTGAGGAATTCGTAGTCGGATGTAGTGCGCTTGCGGTAAGCATAACGGAAAGAAAGGGTAACTGAACCAGTTGTTTGGTCAATACTAGAAAGATCGATATTCGTAGAAGTAAGTTCATCGATGTTTGAAGCAGCCTGACCAAAATTATTGAGGCGTGCACATTTGTTACCAGAATGACCAAAATTGGATTCTAAAGAAAATGTATTGTTAACCGGGGCATTGTAAATACTCCAGTTAGGAATATTGCTTAATGTTGTGTAATCTTCGAATCCTTCCCAGTAAGGCAAGGATAATGGTGTTCCTAAGACCGTGATGAAGCCTTGTTTGTCTTCTGAGTCGCTGTTTGTTCCGTCGGTTGCAGTTAACTGAACATTGTACATTCCGGCCGTATTAAAAACTACTTTCGGATTTTCAGAACTTGCCGATGAACCAGCTACAAAAGACCAACCCGTTGCCGGCGTAATGACCCAGCTCCAGCCTGTGACTGCATTATAGGATTGATCTGAGAATTGAATTTCGTTGCCAGCACACACTGTGGTTTTATCGGCGCCGAAGTCGGCTTTACATAAATAAGGTACTCCTGCGGCACCAACAGCTGCCAAGTTAGATGCTGAGACAACATTGGCGCGTCCGGTACTCGAGACTTGAAGTGCGGCGCGCATGCGGGTGCGCTGACCTTCCGTATACATTTTTGAACAATAAGAGTAATCCATGTAGTTTTCGACGTTGTCGCGGATGTTAAAGCCCCAATAGTTGTTGTCGGAGTCGCAGGTATTTGAATTGAGCAAACAAGCGGTAACACCAATGCAATTAGGTGTGTCTTGAACGTTGTCGTCAGTAGAGCAACTTGTGGTGTTGCCTGGGTTGTTGTTGCCGCCCCAAGTATGATCTAAGTTGAGCCAATGCCCTACTTCATGGGTGAGTGCACGGCTTGCTCCGACCGAACCGGTTCCGATTGCACCTACATAATCATGTAAAATCCAGATGCCATTTTGCATACTTGTTGCACCCCAATTGCTTGGCTTGTAGGTGTAACCTGCTGCGCCACCGATTTCTCCACACACAAAAATATTGAGGTACTTGTTGCCTGGCCATTGGCCATTGTATACGTTATTGCCGGCCACTATGGCGTCAACTTGATTGCCACCATCTGAACCATCGTAACTCAATGGCGAAAAAGTGCGCGTAATGCCATTAAAACACTGACCATTCGGCGCTATGGTTGCCAATCTGAATTCTATTTCTGCATCGGCTGGCATGCCTTGAAAGTCTGGATGTACATTGGCTGTATCTGCATTTTGCTTGCGGTAGTCGCGGTTGAGAATAGCTAGCGCGTTGAGAATTTGGTCGTCGGAAATGTTCTCAACCCCGTTGATGTGCAATACGTGAAAAACCACCGGAATTGTGTAGATGGTCGCCTTTTGACTATTTCCTTTCTTTGCCACCTCATTGAATTCTGCTTCAGCAATAGCCAAGCCATTTACGTAGTCAGGATTCTGAAGAAGTGCAGCGTGCTTTTTGTGGGTGAGACAATACTCGATATTTTCTCCCTCACGCATGTTTTGAGGGTCGAGTACCCTTTGGGGCTTTTGGGCAAAAACAGCGGTAGAAATAGCAAGGCTACTGAAAAGAAGGGCTAAATAGGTGTGTCGTTTCATAGTTGATTCGAATAGAGCATGATAGTTTGTGGTAAAAATACAATAAGTCCTACAAATTTTAATATTCTCTTTATAAATAATATCGATAACATGGATTCATTAACTTTGTTCTATGAAAGCGAATAAAGCATCCGACACTCTTGCCATTACAACCAAAATTGTATTGCCCAATGACACCAATACACTTGGTAACCTTTTTGGGGGTCAACTCCTTGCTTGGATGGACGTCATTGCAAGCGTTTCTGCACACCGCCACTCTAAGCGCGTTGTGGTAACTGCATCAGTAAACAACGTTTCCTTTCAAAAGCCAATCAATCATGCTTCTATTGTGACACTCGAAGCAAAAGTTTCGCGCGCTTTTAATTCTTCTATGGAAGTATTTCTAGATGTTTTTGTCGAAGATGCCGTTACAGGCCAGCGTGAAAAATGCAATGAGGCCATTTATACTTTTGTAGCTGTCGACCAAAATGGTAACCCCATTCAAGTTCCCGAATTAATTCCTGAAACAGACGAAGAAAAAATGCGCTTCGAAGGTGCGCTTCGCCGCAAACAATTGGCACTTATCTTAGCAGGAAAAATGAAAGCTTCGGAAGCGACAGAACTCAAAAAACTGTTTATCGAGGAGTAGCACTTGCCTGATTCATTGCCGCTGCAATGCCAGTCAGGTCTTGTTTGCGCATACACTCAAAATGACCTTTTGGACAGCTTTGATGACCTATTTTTGAACAGGGCCTGCAAGGTAAATCTGCTACCTCGTAGTGATAAACTTCTTCTTGTTCTAGGCGATACGGATACATTCCAAAATCGCGGATTGTATTGCCCCAAATGACATGTAAAGTAACTTCAAAACTGGCGCCTATGTGCATAAGCCCGGTATCATGAGTAAGCAAGGTCCTGGCGTTCTTTACCAACCAGGCAGATTCATGGATATTAGTGAGGCCAACTGCAGATACTAAATGCTGTCCTTTACAAGCGTCTAGAATGGCGCTTGATGCCGCTTGATCTTCCTTTCCGCCCAAAAGCAACACCGACCCATCTATTTTTTTAACGAGCTCAATGAGCATATCAGTTGGCAATCTTTTGGTGGCAAATTGCGCTCCAATCGCAATGGCAACATAAGTTTTTGGAGCTAAGTCAAAGCGCGCTTGTATGTCAAATTGGGCAGAGGATGGAATTGTGTATGAATTGTTGGCGGTGTCAATTTTCCAGTTTGATTCGAGGCCAGACAAAGTGCTTAAATAGCGTTCAACCACATGCTTTCGCTGCTTTGGAAAGATTTTAAAGGTCGTAAGTAGCCACTTCTCAAGGTTATTTTTTGGGAAACGAAAAACGCGTTTCAAATGAAAACCAAAGAGTAAGCGGGTTCGTAAATTATTGTGTAAATCTAGAATGGCATCGTATTGCGCTAAATTGATTTTGCGACGCAAGGCTTGAAGTGAATCTTCCAATAAAAAAACTTCGTCTATAGCCGGGCAACCCTCCAATAAAACCTTAAAATTTAGCTTGGTGACGTAATCTATCTTACAATCAGGATAGAGCGATTTGATAGCCGCAACAACAGGAAAAGTAAGCACGATGTCGCCTATAGAGCTAAATCGGACGATTAATATGCGCTTCGGATTACTGCTTGACATTGTACGAATGTACAAAAACTACTTTGTGTGCTGAAATAGAACGCGGTCACGGTCAATTTGACCTTCCAACGCCTCAAAAAATGCGGCCTTTTGACTTGGCTCAATGCAATCTAATGGAAAAGAAAGTTGCAATTCTTCGAGGTAATCAAAATAGATGGTTTGCTGACTAATCGATACTTTTCGAAGTCCGTTGAGGTAAATAAGTATAACCTCTCGGTCGGCAACTAAAATGGCCTTTGAACTCAAGCCTACCCGAAATTGCTTTGCGTTGACCACAAGAAATAAGATGGAGTCTAGCGCTAAAATCAAGTAGGTCAAGGAGACAAAAATAGCGACCTCGCTTAAAAATACATGTGCAATAAATAGACTTAAAAACACAAGTGCTTCTAAGCTATTGTAAACAAATACGCGGCGTTTGCGCTCCAAGCTAATTGGTTGGTTCCAGACAAATTTAGCGTGTTGCTTGACCATGCCCACGCCCATCCAGCGCCTAATGCTGCGGCGCAAGCCGATGATCAGGAGTATGAGGGCCAAAACGAGGTAAACCTCCGTTCGATAAGGCAAGCGTTTACCAGTGGTGTGTAGTACATCGATGGGGAGGTCAAAGCCAACAAAGACCGAAAGCAAAAGCGTTGGCAGACTGACCACCAACAAGATCAAATTAATGAAACTATTCATTCGGGATGAGTTTGAGCCTAGCTTTTAAGCCTTGGATTTTTTCTTGTGCGGCATCTACTTTCTTTTGTACATCTAGGCGAAGTTGGTCGGCACCTTTTGAACGCGCGAAGAAACCAAGGTTGTTTTCTAGTGTAAAAATGTCCTTTTGTAAGAAGTCTATTTGCTTGCGGATTTCCTGACGTTCTGCTTGTAACAAGCGTTGTTTGTCTGGCGATGCAAGTAGACCTTCTAATTTGGCTTGAAAGAAAACGCGCTCTTTCTCTTGTCCTTCTAGTTTGAGGTCTTTGTAGAGGTCGTCCATGCGCGTTTTAAACGCTGTATAGGTGTTTTGTTTCTCTTTAATGCCTACTGGGCCAATTGCATTAAATTGTTGCTGAAAATCGCGCAATTGGGCTAGTGCAGCTTGTTTGTCGGCCGGGAGCTCAAAACTATTGAGCGCTTCAATGAGGGCAAGCTTAGCCGTTAAGTTTTGAGTGTTCTCCGCATCTTGACCTTCAAAGTGCGTCTGACGCGCATCAAAGAAAGCATTGCAAGCAGCTCTGAATTCTTTCCAAAGTTTGTTTTCATAGCGCTGCCCAGCGGAACCAATTTCTTGCCATTGACGCTGCAGTTTTTTCAGTTGGTCTGCGGTGTTTTTCCAATCGGTTGAGCTTCCAAAAGCTTGTGCTTTTTCGATGAGCGCTTTTTTCTTGGTGACGATTTCTTGGCTAGCTGCATCTATTTCTTTGGAGAAATTCTTTTTTGCGGCAAAAAATGTATCGCAAAGCGCTCTAAAAGACTGATAAACAGCTTCATTATCTTTTCGGCTACCCGAGCCAATGGTTTTCCATTGTGCCTGAAGTTCGAGTACAAAAGCAGTTTGGGCTTCCCAATGCTTGAAGGTATTCCAGTTGGCGCTGTCTTCCATGCGGGCAGCTAAATCGGCAACAAGTTTTTTCTTGGCATCGATGTTTGCTTTCAAGACCTGCCTTTGCGCTTCGTAGTGCTCGTTGATTTTGTCGTAAATGCTTCTGACCGCCTCCCAGTACGCTGTTTTCATGAGCTCCCAGTCTTCGTTTTGAACAGGGCCGATTTCTTCCCATTCGTCTTGAAGCGCATGTAATTGGCTTTCGAGGTCGCGTTGTTCGAGCGCAGCCACACGCAATTGTTTGAGCTTGAAGATGAGGTCTTCTTTGAGTTGTTTGTTACGACGGTAGTCGTGGTCTTTGAGCTCTTTGTAGATTTTGATGTTGTAGAAGAATATTTCTAGTAAGCGTGAATATTCCTTCTGGAGAATTTCGCGGTGCTCTCTTGGAATAGCGCCGATTTTTTTCCAGGTTTCGTGGATTTCTTTGTACGCCTGGAAGGCCGTGCCGATTTTCTCTTCGTTGTCAATGACTTCTTTGAGTCGGGTAATGAGGTCTTTCTTGAGTTTGAGGTTTTGAGTCTCGAGCGTTTGTTGCAACTGTTGCTGCGCTTTTCGCTTGGTCACAAATTGGTTATAGGCCTCAAAAAAAGCTTCTTTAAGCGGTTTGTAGTCGAATTCTTCGTAGGTAGTGCCAGCGTCGTTGGCGTCTAGGCGTTTGACTTGTTCTTGGCGTTCTAGCTCGATGAGTAGGTCTTCAAATTGTTGTTTGATTTCGCCTGCTGAGCGCCCCAATTGGAGAAGGTCTTCTTGCTGGCCCAAGGCCACAATTTGGTCGGTGTAGTGTTGTAATTCCATTAGGCTTCCAATTGAAAGGTAGATAAGGCGACGAATTCTTGCATGCGCGCACGAAGGTCGTCTTGATTGATTTCTAATAAACGCGCTGTGCCAAACTTTTCAACACAAAAAGAAGCGAGTGCAGAACCGGCAATGATGGCGCGTTTCATGGTTTCGAAGTCGAGGGTTGGTGCGGCAGCGAGGTAACCCATAAAGCCGCCTGCGAAGGTATCACCTGCCCCTGTTGGATCAAAAACTTCTTCTAATGGAAGCGCTGGCGCATAGAAAACATTTGCTTCGTGAAACAACAAAGCTCCGTGCTCTCCTTTTTTGATAATCAGGATGGCTGGGCCCATTGCGCGAATAATGCCGGCAGCTTTGCGCAAGGAATATACACCAGAAAGCTGTCGGGCTTCTTCGTCGTTGATGATGAGTACATCGATGTGTTTAATGGTTTCTTTGAGCTCGTCTAGCGCGATGTCCATCCAGAAGTTCATGGTGTCCATGGCAATCAGCTGCGGACGGGTAGTCATTTGTTGGATAACCGACAACTGGACAGCTGGGCTCAGGTTGCCCAACATTAGGAACGCTGCGTTTTGCGCATGCGTAGGAACTACAGGTTTGAAATCGGCAAGTACATTGAGTTCGGTAACGAGGGTGTCGCGCGAGTTGAGGTCGGTGTGGTAGCGGCCAGACCAAAAGAAGGTTTTTTCGTCTTGTTTGATTTCAATGCCACTGACATCAACGCCTTTGGCTTCCAATAATGTCAAAAATTCTTTCGGGAAATCTCCACCTACTACAGAGATCAGACTTTGTTCTTTCACGAAGAAAGAGGAGGCTAAGGCAATATAAGAGCCCGCGCCACCAACGATTTTGTCTGTCTTTCCGAAGGGTGTTTCTATGGCGTCAAATGCCACACTACCAACTGCTGCTAATTTCATAGTTCTAAATTGTGCCGCAAAGATAGGTAATTTCAGCGCTTTAGCTATTAAATTATGGTGTTTTCAGCGCTCTTGGATGCGCGCTGCCGTAAGCCTTGCGCAATTGCGCAAATGAATTGTGGGTATACACCTGGGTCGCCGATAAATTTGCATGGCCCAAAAGGTCTTTGAGCGTTTCTAAACCCGCGCCATTATTGAGCATGTGGGTAGCGAAAGTATGTCGAAGGACGTGCGGACTGCGCTTCTCTACCCCACTTAAGGTGCCCAACACTTCTTTTACCATTCGATAGACAAGTTGAGGGTAGAGTGCTTGTCCATTCATCCGAAGCAATAAATTCGGATGTTCGAGACCGAGTGCGCGTTTGGCAGCTCTGTATTGATTGATTTTTAGTAGTAACTCCGGTGCAATAGGGATGAGTCGTTCTTTATTGCGCTTTCCTAGCACTTTGATGTACTGTTGGTTTACCGCAGCATCTTTGAGGTCAATAAGTTCGGAAAGTCGCATGCCGGTTTGATAAAAGAGTTCCACGATGAGGCTATTGCGCAATCCGTCAAAGTCTGAAGAGAACAAGGCATCTACTTTTTGTGGATCTAATTCAGATTCTTTGACAAAAACCGGAAGGCGTTTTTCTCCTTTCGGACCTTGAATGCGGGTCATTGGGTTTTCTTCGAGTTTGCCATCTTTGCGCAACCATTTAAAAAAAGTACGCAATGCAGCGAGTTTGCGATTGACCGAGCGCTTGCTCAAGCCTTGTTCTAGCAAAGAAACCATCCAGCCACGAACAGTGGAGGTATTTTGCTCTTGCCAGTCAGAGAGCTGCATGCAACCTGAAAAAGCGCTGAATTGCTGGATGTCCTGAATGTAGGCCAAACAGGTATGCACCGAATAGCGTTTTTCTTGTTTTAAGTAATTTTCGAATTGTTGGAGCATAAAAAAAGGAGCCGAAGCTCCTTTCCATACGTATTTTTTAGCAATTGGTTACAATTGCGCGCTTTGCATTCTTTGTTTGTAAGCAGCGCGAATCACTTCCTGACGACGAGAAATAGATGGCTTCACAAATTCTTTACGGCCACGCAATTGTTTCATCACATTGGTTTTTTCGTACTTTTTCTTGTACTTCTTAAATGC
>CANHBA010000022.1 GCA_947458985.1 Flavobacteriales bacterium | reverse complement strand
TAATTTTGATTCAAATCAATCGATATGAAAACAAAACTATCCAATCTAACTCGTTTACTGCTTTTTAGTTGCAGTTTCGTTTCCTTCCAATTTTGGTCGCAGACTGAAATTTCTTCTTGGAACTTCAATAGTGGCAACACAACACCTAATGTAGGGTCAGGGAGTACGCAAGTTTGGGGCAACCTCAATAGTTCCTTCCCAAACTCTACGTATGGAAAATGTTGGCAAGTGACCAATTTTGCAAATCAGTCCTCTTTTAATGCCACCCGTGGAGTGGGGTTTATCGTGAATACGACTGGTTATGGCGGTATTTCAGTCACCTTTAGCCAAAGATCTTCAGGTACAGCTTCTCGTTGGGCGCGCCTAGATTACAGTTTGGATGGAGGAACTAATTGGGTCAATAATTTTTGGGTCAATGCAGGTGGGCTTTCGCCACATGATTCCTGGCAAAATTATACCATCGACTTTAGTTCCGTTATTGGTGCAGACAACAATCCTGATTTTCAGGTGCGTATCGTTTCCATTTTTAGCCCCTCAGCTTTTGATGAGTCGAATCAAATTGGTCCTTTTTCGTCAAACTCAGCTTACATGAGAGCCGATGGCGGAGCGGTGTATTCACCAAATAACAGTAACAATAACGGTTCTTATTCAGCAACAGGCTCTTGGCGTTTTGACAACGTGAGTTTTTCTGGGCTATTATTGCCTGTTTGGGCCAATTTGAGTTTGCCGCAAGCGCTCAGCACAACCTACGGTACAGTTTCAAATACCGTGAGCTACACCATTAATGCTGGCAGTTGGACAGCTCCAATTAGTGTCAGCCCGCAGGCTGGTTTTGAAATTTCTACACAAGCTACCACTGGTTTTGGCTCCGCTTCCTTGACGGGCCTTGCGAATGGCACCACCATATACATCCGGACCATCTACAATAAGCCTTCTGGTACTTTTAACCAAAACTCCTGCCTCATACTGAGTAGCAGCGGCGCACCTTCAGCAACGGTACTCACTACTAGTGCCAATAACTTAGTTGCGCTTCAAAACCTTCAAATTATCGCCAATGACGTCAGTAAAGAACTAGGGCAGGTACTCATCGGTGGTGCCGGGCAAACAACATTTACGAGTTCGGGTCTGATCAGCGGTGAATCCATTCAAGATGTAACACTTTCTTATGGCGCTGCGGGTCTTGCAACGGGCACTGGTGCACAAGTTGGGGTTTATGCAAATCAAGTTACGCCGTCGCTACCTGTCGGTAATTTCGCTTCTCAAAATTACCAGATCACATTTGTATCCGGTAGTATTTCCGTGACCGGATTTACCCCTGGCAATTTGATTTTGAATAGAATTGGAGACGGCACCAATCCTTTAGGGTCGGTTGCTTATCCTTTGAACCTGATGGAGCTTATTCCAGATGGTGCCATTGTTCAAACTTTAGCTCAACAGTTCGAGAACAACAATTTACTCACCGAAACGGGTGAGCTCAATGTAGCTACTGGCTACTTGAATTCGGTAGATAATTTAGTCGGTATTCCTGGTTTTGCAGCGCCACCCGGCACCAATGACTTAGCTCAAACGCAGCCGAAGGCCACTAATATTCTAAGTACAGGTGCATCGGTCACTACGCGTGTGGTACTTCCAACCTCTGGTCCAACTTTACCGTTTGTAGGTGGTTACCTTACCTCCTTGATTCCATTGCCTAACAATTGTTTTTATGCTGCCGGAATTGGCAGTAGCAATTCAGGAGGCGTATGGTATTTTGACGGCAGTAATTACACACAATTGAGCGCTGCGTTTTCAGCCATTCGCACCTTAGAGGTTTTCAATGAACAACTTTATTTCTCGACGGCAGAAACCCCAGCAGGTATCTATCAAGTAGGAGCGGGGCTTCCTGTTAGCGCCGGGCAGTCTGTAACACTTGTGCTTGCTACGCCTTCTCCACGCGGCTTTTCTTTTAGTCCTGACGGAAAATTAGCTTACATTGCCGATGACCAACCCGTAAATGGACAAAGTGGTGGAGGTATTCAAAAATGGAAATTTGAAAATGCGAGTTGGACTAAGATTTACACCCATGGCCACAGAGCAAATGGCTTATTAGTAGACTTTGCTGATTCATTGCCTAAACTCTATGCGAGTACTTTTTTAAACAGCCCAGGTTTAGACAACAATAAGCTGATCGTACTGACCGATTCAAGTCAAAATGCTTTTGCCCAAGAATTGGCGTCATCAGGTACAAATTTCCTTTATAAAGGTCTGGATTTTTCACCAGCAGCCCCACCTGCAAGCCCACAGATTGTACAGGTCGAGCAGCCGAGTTGCACGCAGGGTTTTGGTAAAGTACACTTTTCTGGGCTACCATCGGGGCAATGGCGCATTACCGGTTTTCCGGGCGGTTCCAAAACAGGAACAGGATCGACAGCGCTCCTCGATCAATTGGCACCAGGCCAAACCTACACATTTAAAGTAACGAGTTATACCGGCCGAAGTTCAAGCCTCAGTGCGGCTATTGCGATTCAAGCTGCACCAGCAGTACCAGGAAACCCTTCAGGTCAGACCCAACAAAAACGTTGCGTTGGAGCAGTCCTAAGTGATTTGAGTTTGTTGCAACCTAATCTTGTATGGTATCCGACTTTATCGAGTACCCAAGCGTTGGCAAATACTACACCACTTGTGCATCAAGGTCATTATTTTGCAGCGCAATTAGGACTGAATGGTTGCGAGAGCTCGGGTCGTTGTGAGGTAGAGGCCTTGGTTTTGCCAACTGGAGCTTGGAAAGGCGCCGAACAAGGCTCTTGGAAGCAAGCCCAAAATTGGTGTGGTGGCGTGCCCGCGGTTGGTGCTACGGTGCTCATTCCAGAGGCAACGACTGTATTATTGGACACCACTGCAACGCTTGCACTGCTCACCATTGCACCTGGGGCTCACCTCAAGTTAAAAGAGAGTAAAAAACTATCGGTCGATGGCGACATCAATTTGCATGGCCAACTTACTTTAGAAGACAAAGCAACGCTCGTGCAAGCCACAAATAGTGACTGGACCGGAAACGGAACTGTTCAACTTCAGCAATATATCACAGGTACTGGCCAAACTACTCCTAATGGAAGGTTTTGGTTCTTAGGTGCGCCTATGCCCACAACCTTAAGTTCAGATTTTGCCGCTCAAACAGCCAATGTACTGAAGTATTTTAGCGAACCTTTGGGGAATTGGCAAGAAATCACTGGCGCCACAACACCTATCGAAGCAGGGAAGGGGTATTTTATACAAAGCCTGAGCAATGACACATTAGTCTTTAATGGCGCCACCCTCAACAATGGCAACTTCACGATCCCCTGCACCCGAACAGGCACCACCAATTTTTACCGCGGTTTCAATTTGGTGTCTAATCCGTATGCATCTTATTTAGATTTCGACGCAGCCAACCTGACCAACTTACTGCCTACAATGTGGTACCGCACTGCAGATCCATTGCAAACAATGGTTTTCGATACCTACAACGCGCAGAGCGGTTTGGGAACCAGCCTGAGCGGGATCGCTGTCAATCAGTTTATTCCGCCATTACAATCTTTCTGGGTGAAAATACCCGACGGAAACACAACAGGTAGTATTGGTTTTACCAATGCGATGCGCAGCCACCATTCGCTTGGTTACGAAGGCCTCAAAAGCACAGCTGTTGATTTCCCAGCTTTTATTCGCCTCAATTTGGAAGATGGCATCCGTAAAGATCAATTGCTCATTTACATGGATCAGCAAGTGAGTTCACAGGTCGATGCTTTTGATGCTGAAAAAATGTTGGTGGTCAATTATCCGCAATGCTATACGGCCATCAATGGTAAAAAATTGGTCATCAATGCGCTCAAGCTCAACAAAAAGCATCATGAAGTCCCTGTTATTTTAGAATTACCTACGGCGCAATATTATACATTGAATGCAGAGGAATTGAACGTAGATAACGGTCTGATTTTATTAGAAGACAAACAACTGGGTGTTTTTCAAGACCTCAGTATGGAGCCAAGCTATACCTTCTATGGGGCCAATGGTATTCTTTCCACGCGCTTTGTCTTGCATTTCAATTTGCCACAGGGGAACGCAATCAATCCAATGTTTGCACCTATAGATGCAAGTGAGTTGGCCATTTTAGAAGAGGTGCTTACTGTGACGCTCGACGAACAAACCGGTATCAAGGTAGCGTTAGCTGCATCTTGTCTGCCTGAAGGGCTGCTACAGCTCTATGACCTCTCCGGAAGGTTGGTGTTTGAGAAGCTTTTTGAACAACAAGTTGAATGCTTACCAATCCCTAAAGGGGCTGGAACTTACTTTCTGAATGTCGAGTTTCAGAGTCAATCCAAGACTTACAAGTTACTCCTTGCCAATTAATCCCGACCCTAAAAAAGAAGTGTTATGAAAAAAATAGAACCAAAAACAGATTCAAAAATAGTTTTGAAAACGAAGAGAAAATACAAAGCACCACTTGTTGAGGTGGTGCTTATAGATCATGAGATTGCATTAGTAATGGCTTCAGAGAGCCCTACGCCGCCACTTGAAATGAGAAGTGGCGGCTTTTCGCTTAGTCGCGCATTCGGGATTGTGAGTTGAACTTCTTGTAGTTCAATAGAGCTTTGAAATAAACCTCAACCCCACCAATGCCACCAGTTGCTTGGTTCAGTTTGGAAGTGTTGGCATCGAAAGACAAACCAAAGCGGAATTGCGAAACTTTCATGCCGAAAGTCGCTACGAATGCGTCGTTGTGACGGTAATATACGCCGTAGTTCACACAATTAGATTTATTGATACCTGTAATTTTAGAACCTTCTTTGATCGTGTTTTCAAATGTAACACCAGCAGTTAGACTGTTGGTGTTGCCCGTTCTGAAATACACAAAGTTTGGTTGGATACGAAAATCGGAGTTGCGCGTCGCTAAATCAGCGCCCCCTTGAAGCACCATTTGCATGTACATTTTGTCGCCGCTGAAAGACCAAGCCATTTTTGGTTTGATGAGGTGGTTGAGCGCATAACCTGCATAAAATGAAGAGCGGTTATTGATTTGGTGCTGGAAGAAAATACCTGTACCGAGGTCTAGTGTAGCGTAGCTCGCATTGATACTGTTTTCTACGTTGGTGTTCGGATTGAAGATAGAACCATCCCATTGGTTTTCCCAGGTTTGACCAGAGCGGTCTGAGCCTTGTTGTATAAAGCCTGGTGCGATACCTATACTGAGTTTGTTTTGACGATCTAGCGCTAAGGTGTAGTTCAAAGGCAAAGAAACACTTAGGGTAGTGAGGTTAGCTGCGCCAGATTGGTCGCTAAGGATGTTGAACCCAATGCCAAAGTTGTTGCGATTGGCAATGCCTTCTTCTTTGATTTTGAATTCGCCATTGATGAAATTAGTGCGGATACCCACGCCCATGTCTGGAACAGTAAGCCACTGAGAGCGGTGATTGGCAAAGAAGCTCATGTCTCCTTGGCCAGTTGCTACAGCACCTGGGTTGTAAATCGTTTGAGACTGCGTCCAATTTGAAATGATGCGGTCGTGTTGCGCTGCAGCACTAAAAGTAGCTGCAAGTGCGAGGGATAAGAATACGTTGCGTTTCATGTGCTTATCTAAAAAGGGTCACGTTGCCTTTGCGCGAGCCTGAACGGCCGTCAATGGTGCGGAAGTTTAAAATATAGGTGTAAGTGGCAGGGTTCATGGCCTTGCCTTTGTAGGTGCCGTCCCAGCCTTCTTTGATGTCTGTGGTGCGGAAAACCTGTTGTCCGTAGCGGTTAAAGACGCGTAGGTCGATTTCTGCGAGCGCGCCACCTTCTTCAAAGCCGTTCGAAAAATCGCTGTCTGCATCTACGTTGGTGAGTACGCGAAAGAGGTCGTTTTCACCGTCGTCATTGGGTGAGAAGGAATTGGGAAGCTCCACTTTAACGAGGTTGGCAAAATTGACAGTAACCAAAACGGTGTCGTAAGCAAAACAGCCGTTCAGACCATATTGTACAACATAATAGGTGGTATAAAATGGTGTCACTGTTAAGGAGTCGCCAGCAATACAAGTCGAACAACCCGAAATGCTATCTGCAGCCACACCGCTAGGGTACCAAGTGAGGTTACCGCCAAACGGAGCGCCTTCAGCATATAAGTAAGCTTCTTGGAACATGTCTATGGTGGTGTCGGGAATCACGACATAAACACCAGCAAGGGTGTCTGAAATGGTGCTTGTAATTGTTGGCATGGGCAACACCGTTACAAATTGGGTAATGGTGCTCACTGCGCCTTGTGCGTTTGTCGCGTTGAGCGTAATTGCAAAAGGACCTGTTGTGCTTGCTGTATTGAAGCAAATAGGACCAGGATTTTGACCAATAAAAGTAGCTGGGCTCGCATTTTGGAAAGTCCAGAGATAGGTGAGGTCGTCGCCGGTGGAGTTGTTCACAACATAAATGCAGTCGCCCTCGCAGAGAATGTTGTCGGGGTCTGAAATGGTGAAGTTAGCGGAAGGTGCCTGTGCATAGCTGAGCCATGCAAAACAGGATGCAAAAAATAAAGTAAAAGCTTTCATACGCTTGTTAAAGATGTACAATCATACGAAAGTACGGAAAAAAGTTTCAATTAGTGCAAATCTTGGGCAGCTAACAAGTGAATCAGCTCTTTTGCTTCCTTGACATCGTGTACCCTAAAAATACGCGCCCCTTTGGTGTAGGCAAGCGTTTGTAAGACACTCGTGCCATTTAATGCTTCGGCAGGGCTGCAATTTAATTTCTTTGTGACCATCGATTTTCTAGAGACGCCAACAAGGAGTGGTGCGCCTAATAAATGAAGGTGTTCCAATTTTTGCAGTAGTTCGTGGTTCTCGTTCAAGCTTTTTCCAAACCCAAAACCAGGATCGATTAATATATCGGTACAACCCAAAGCTTTTAGCGCAGCTTGTTTTTCGGATAGAAAGGAAAGCGCATCACTGACAATACCCTTGTTTTGTAGGTGAGAATTTGCTGCGTTTTGTTGGTCAGCTCGGTTGTAGTTGAGAATGTATGGAATTTGCTGAGCTGCCACCACTGGCCAAAGGCTAGGGTCGAATTGCCCGGCTGAAATATCATTGATGATATCTGCGCCTTGTGCGATGCCATGTTGTGCTACGGCACCGTAATAGGTATCTAAGGAAATGAGCACCGAAGGAAACTCCTTTTTGAGGGCAAGAATGCTGTCTTCTAGGCGCTCGATTTCTTCTTGCGCGCTGTTGATGCTTGCGTTCGGACGCGTTGAGCTTGCGCCCAGATCTAGGATGTCCGCGCCAGCGTCAAGCATGTTTTTGGCGCGTTCGAGGAGTTGTTCTTGTTTCAAAACGCGACTCTGTTCAAAGAAGGAGTCGGGCGTTATGTTCAAAATTCCCATTATCTTTGGTTGGCTGAAGTCGTGGAGTACGCCTTTTATATTTAAAAAGCGGCTCTTCTGAAATGCCGTACTTAGTTCCTTAGCTTGACTCATGACACAAACGCAAATACAATACACAAATGTAATGACTATTTGTCGAGAGATTTTCGAAAAAAAAACACTCGACTACGGACTCTCCTGGCGCATCTTGCGACCGAGCTCCTTGACCGACCAACTCTTTATCAAAGCCCAGCGCATCCGCACCATTCAAGAAACGGGCAAAAATTTAGTTGGCGAAAGCTTTGAAGACGCCTTTCAGGCCATTGTCAATTATTGCATCATGGCCATTATTCAAGTCCGAGAACCTGCGGGTTTGCAAGACACGATGCAAGCGCAAGAAGCCATTGTAAAGTACAAGCAAATTGCCGCAGAGGCCCAAGCCCTCATGGAACGCAAAAACCACGATTACGGAGAGGCTTGGCGCGACATGCGCGTGAGCTCCCTCACCGACCTCATTCTCAGTAAAATCATGCGCATCAAGCAAATCGAAGACAACGCCGGCGCCACCCAAGTGTCTGAAGGGGTAGAGGGCAATTACTTTGATATGCTCAACTACAGCGTTTTTGCACTCATTCATTTAGAAAATTGTTAAGAGGCTGTTAAAGTGCAGTCTTGATGCAAATAGGCGTTTAATTTTACCTCAAAACCAAACACATGCAACCAATCGAACGCTATCTTCCTTGGAGTATCCGCATCCTCATCGCTGGGCTCTTTCTCGTTTCTGCCTATGGCAAAATTTATCCAGATCCTTCGGCTTACGGCACTATTTCCATGTTTGAAATCAAGCAGCTGTATCCGCTTGGTTTTTCAGTAGAGCTCGCCAAAATTTTCTCCAGAAGTCTTATTGGCGTCGAGTTTGGCCTTGGTTTGTTGTTGCTTTTCCCTTTTGACCTTAAAAAATGGGTCATTCCGGCACTCATCGCCATGCTTGGTATTTTTGTAGTGCACCTCTCCATCGAAATTTTTACCACTGGCAACAAAGGCAATTGCGGTTGTTTTGGCGCCCTTTTACCCATGACCCCATTAGAAGCTATCATGAAAAACATTTTATCTATTGGCCTCTTGGCCTTGCTTTGGAAGCGCTATGGCGACCAACTCCCTGAGCGTTCCAATATTTGGTTCTTGACCAGCATCATCAGTCTCTGTATGTTATTGATGTTCATGCTCATTCCAACCTACAAAGCGGCAACTGAAGTAACGCCTCCAGTTGTTCAAAGTCCGGGTCCTGACCCTTCAGGTTCGGGAACTCAGGTTACAGCTGGCACAGATACAACAAAAATGACCCATACGCCAATTGGAAAAGACACCACTAAGGTCGTGAAACCAAAAGAGCTCGGGCCAAAAATGAAGAAGTCTGGCTACGAAAAGCACTTTGCAAACATCAATCAAGGCAAAAAGCTACTTTGTTTCTTTGCGCCAAGCTGCGACCACTGCCGTGCCACCGCCAAACAACTTACGTCACTTAAAAATAGCACCCCAGGTTTTCCTGAAATACAGATCTTATTTATGGACGAAGCCGCTGAAGAAATCCCTGACTTCTTTAAGTTTGCCGGCGCGTCTTACACCTACAAAGTATTGGATATCATTGAGTTTTGGACTGTATTAGGCGGTAACCGCGACGTACCTGGCGTGGCCTATTTGTGGAACGGTAACCTCGTGAAACTCTATCATGGCCCAGAGGGCGCAGAGGCTTTCAACAAAGAAGACTTGAAAACCCAATTGCAAAAGCAAAAGTTGCGCTGATAAAAGTCTTATTTTCGTTTCATGCGAAAAAAGATACTCGCGGCAAATTGGAAAATGAATTTGACGCAAACTGAAGTCGATACTTGGCTAGATACCTTCCTTACCCTTGACTGGCATTCCTTGAAAGCCGAAGTCAGGATTTATCCGAGTGCCATCTATTTGAAGCAAATCGTTGATAAAGATATGCATGTGGGCGCTCAAAACGTCTATTCCGAGTCAAGAGGAGCTTACACGGGTGAAATCTCGATAGAACAACTACAAAATATCGACGTGCAGTCAACACTTATTGGCCACTCTGAACGCCGTCAAATTTTTGCCGAAGACAATGCTGTCATAACGCAAAAAGTAAAGGCTTGTGCGCAAGACGCTTTTCCTTTTATTCTTTGCTGTGGAGAGGCGCTTCAAACGCGAGAAAACGGCGCGCATTTACCATATGTTTTAGCCCAGCTTTCCGAAAACCTCAGTCAGTTGAGCGCAACACATCTCCAATTACTGGTTGTGGCTTATGAGCCAATTTGGGCAATCGGCACGGGCTTAAGCGCAGATGCCGCTCAAGTCGCCGAAATGCATCTGGCCATCCGCAACCATTTGGTGCACCTTTATGGAGAAGCGGGCCAACTTGTGCCTATTTTATATGGCGGAAGCGTCAATGCAGAGAACGCCGCAGCAATTTTCAGTTGTCCGGACGTCGACGGCGCACTTGTGGGTGGCGCAGCGCTTAACCCCCACACTTTTCATCAACTTTGGCAAGCACTTCACTCATGAACTACTACGAACTTCAACTCACGCTCGACAATTTTGATACTTGGCACGATATCTTTGTGGCCTATTTAGCAGAACTCGATTACGAAAGTTTTGTGGAAGAAGCACCACAACTCAAAGCTTATATTCAGGAGGCAAGTTATGACGGCGCAGCCCTCCAGACTTTACTTGGGCAGTTGCAAGAGCAAGGCGCTGAAATACAAAGTTACGACCTTGCACTACTTCCGCAGCAAAACTGGAATGCCACCTGGGAAGCGCAGTTTGAACCAGTTTTTATAGGTGAAAACTTGCGCATTGTAGCGCCGTTTCATGCGCTGGCACCCTTTGACGGCATTGAAATTACGATCTTGCCCAAAATGAGTTTTGGTACGGGGCACCACCAAACCACCCACCTTATTTGCCAAAACATGCTAACCATGGATTGGAATGCTAAAAGTGTCCTCGATATGGGGGCGGGCACAGGAGTCTTGGCCATTCTAGCAGAGCGCTTGGGTGCGGCACAAATTGTAGCCATTGAAATCGAAGCGTGGTCTGCTGAAAACATCCTTGAAAATGTAGCCCTGAACAACAGTCAACGCATTAGCGCTATTCATGGTGGGGCAGAAGCCATTCCTGCAGTGCAGTTTGATATCATTTTGGCGAACATCAATAAAAATGTATTGCTCGAGCAACTGCCCAACTATAGCCAGGCAATTGTCAGCGGTGGCCTCCTCTTACTGAGTGGGTTTTTTGTAACCGATGCGCCTGATCTCGTTGCAGCGGCTGCACAAGTTGGTTTCGAATGGGTCAGAACCGACGCCCGCGAAAACTGGGCCGTTGTGCTCCTAAAAAAAATATAATGACAAAAAAGATTTTATTGTTCTTGGGTATACTTGCAAGTATCCCTCATTTTACGGCACAAACCTTTCCGCTTGAACGCGATAAATTTGTCAAAGCTTGGCAGCAACTAGTCCTAGACGAAAGCGCCCAAGGCTATCTCAAAGACCAACTGCCACAACTGATCAAAGGTTCCACACTCAACGATACGCAATTTAAAAAACTGCAAGAAAACTGCAACCAATTGCAAGCCAAAGAAGTACCTGCTTACCCTGATCTTCTCGATTTCATGCAGGCCAGCATTGCCATTGTCCAAAATAAGGTGAGCCCAGATTTAGCCAACCCATGGTACAAATATGTATTTGACTACGCAAAAGCACCCGATGACAAACTCACTACATTTTTAGATTTCTCCGTCGACTTTTTCAAATATGGCGCCTTGTATAAGGAACGCAGTTTTACTTGGAGTACCCAGGGCGGAAACCTCCGTTGGGTTGAGGGTAAAAAGCTCATCATTGAAGCGACGAATGTCAATTTGAAGTGCATTAAATACGATGAAAACAAGCGCCCAGAAGACTCCATTGTGGTCTACAACACCTCCGGAAACTTCGACATGCAGACCAAGCGCTTCGACGGCAAAAACGGCACCCTCAACTGGGAGAAAGTCAAATTACCTAAAAATGAAACTTTTGCAAGCCTCCGTTCTTACAAAGCGGACTTACAAACAGCCAAGCTCAAAGCCGACTCCGTTTCGCTTTCAACACCTTATTTCTCAACCCCAATTTTAGGCAAACTCTCAGACCTCACCACCCTAGACTTGGCGGAGCAAGAGTCGGCGCCTCAATTTACGTCTTATGAAAAACGTCTGAAAATCAATGACCTCAGACCACAAATGGACTACGAGGGTAGTTTTACCCTTGAAGGCGCCGACTTCATCGGAAAGGGCGCTGCGGGCAAACCTGCCAAACTCATTTTCAAACGCGAGTCGAAGGTTGTTTTTGAAATCAGTTCAGCAGGTTTTGAGATGTCGCCGCTACAAATCTTGGCCCGAAATGCCACTGCGGTGTTGCGCTACAAAAACGGCGATTCACTTAGTATCCAAGAGTGCTTTTTTACTTTTGACGAGAAACAGCAACAATTGCGCTTGGCTGCAGCGCAGCGCGGTACTGACTACTTTCCATTTGTGGATAGCTACTTCAAATTGTATTGTTATGCGCCGGTCTTGACCTGGAAAAAAGGCACCCCCGATCCATACTACACCTTTGATGTCGGTACTGCTCAAGAACGCAAAATGGCCCGCTTTGAATCCATGAATTACTTCGACAAAGCACTTTATAGCCGTTTTGCAAGTGCCGGCACCAATGATCCGTTCAAGCAATTCTCGCTTTTAGTTGAAAAACAAGGCACAACCTTATTTACAGAAGGCGAATTGGCCAATGCCATGAAAAAAACCATTGACCAAGTCAAGCCTCTTTTTGTCGATTTATTAGCAACCGGCTTGCTTATTTCAGATCCACTTCAAAAGAAACTACAAGTAAGCCCTAAATTATTGGCCTATGCAGCTGCAGTACAAGGAAGTGGTGACTACGACAACATTCTAGTGGTTTCAGATTTACGCAAAGTCCAAGATCCTATTTACGCCAGTATCAGTCTCGACAAACAAGAGCTCATTTTCAGACAAGTGGAGCAAATAACACTTTCTGAAGCCCAACAAGTCCGAATTTTTCCAGATACTTCAGTAGTTTATATGTACCAAAATCGCGACATCGGTTTTTCGGGTACCCTTCAAGCGGGCAAATGCGAGATCCAAACTCGGTTCTCTAAATTTGACTACGAAAATTTCCAAGTTAATTTGCTCACCACCGAAAGAACTGCCTTTAGGGTGCGTCCGTTGCGCAAAGAAGATGGGCAAGAGTCTATACTTTTATCGAGTACCATCAACGGCTTGCGAGGCACCTTGCGCATAGATGAACCCGACAACAAAGCCGGCAAACCCAACGAAAGCACGCAGTATCCTATCCTAAGTTCCATCGCAGCATCCAATATTTTCTACAGCGATCGGACCATCCTTAAAGGCGCCTACGATTCAACGCGGTTTTATTACCAACTCAACGCCTTTGAACTAGATAGCTTAGATAATTTTGCCGAAAAAGCCATGAAATTAGAGGGCAACTTAATTTCTGCAGGCATCTTTCCAAAAATTCCTGAACCCTTGCGCATCATGAACGACTACTCATTAGGCTTCATTACCAGCGCCCCTGAAGCGGGTTATCCTTTTTATGAGACCAATTCGCGCTACAATAAACAAATTTATTTGTCGCACAATGGTTTACAAGGGGCCGGAAGCATAGATTTTCTGCACACAACAGCAGTTTCCAAGAAACTTACTTTTCTACCTGACTCCACTATTGGCTTGGTGGCCTTTAACGGTCCCGAACAAAAAACGGGAGTCCGTTACCCTCTTGCAAAGTCAGAAAAAGCTTACATGAGTTTTGAGCCGCGAAAAGAGCGCCTGCGTATTGCCTCTTATGGCGATACACCATTGCTGTTATTCAATGAAGAAGTCCTTTTAGATGGTGCCTTAACGCTAGATAAGAAAGAAATGAGTGGCAGGGGCACTTTGTTTTACAAAGAGGCACAATTGACAGCCAACGATTTTAAATTTACAGATGAAGATATCTTCTCGGACAACGCAGCTTTTGCCCTGCGCAATCGCTTCTCCGAATACGGCGAAAATCCGCTGGCTATTCAGTCCGATGAAATGAAGGCGCACATCAGTTTTAAAACCCGCGTTGGCGACTTTAGCTCCAACGGTACCAAGCGCATCATGTTTCCTGCCAATGAATACTATTGTCAGATGGATAAATTTACGTGGTTTATCGACGGCGAATCTCTAGACTTCAAAAAGAACAAAGGCGGCGAAACAACCTTTGAAAGTGGTGCCGATCTTGCACGCAATAATTTTTATTCTACCAATGAAAAACAAGATTCATTGCAGTTCAAATCCTTGAGCGCAAAATACGACCTCAAGCGTCAATTGATCCTCTGCGATGCTGTTGAGTATATTCAAGTAGGCGACGCGCGTATCTTCCCGGATTCTTCCAGAGTACGCATCCGCAAAGCGGCGCTAATGGATACCCTCAAAAATGCGCAGGTTTTGGCTAACTATATCACCAAATTCCATCGCTTTGAGCGCGCTGAATTGTTTATCGGTGGCCGCATGGCCTATAACGGGAAAGGTGTGTATCCGTATTTTGACCGCGACAGCACCAGAAGTCTGATCAATATGGCTTCCATCGCCTACGTGCAAACCAAAACCATCGCTAAGGGCGAAATTTCAGATAAAGATGATTTCAAATTGAGTCCTGAATTTGCTTATTTTGGCAAGGTGCAGGTAGAGGCCTCTCATCCTGGTTTGTTGTTGGATGGTTCCACTAAACTGTTTCATCCTTGTCTTTACGATAAATCCTGGATGACCTTCAAAGACACTATTTTAGCCAAGCAAATCCAAATTCCTATTGCTGAAAACCCAGTCGATGCCAAAGGAAATGCGCTGGCGCTTGGTTTTGTGTGGCGTCATACCGAACGTGCGGATAGCATGCGCATTTATCCAGCCTTTTTGTCGCAGCGCATTAGTTTAGAAGATCCAATTCTTTTTCAAGCCGCGGGTTATTTGCAATACAATCAAACTACCAAGCGCTTTGAAGTAGCAAGCAAAGCTCGTTTGATGGGAGAAGACAGCCTTAGTAATTTATTGGTTCTGGACACCGAAAATTGTGGACTTCAGGGCTATGGCAATATCGTACTTGGTGTTCCTACCAGTGAAATCGACATCGCGCTTCACGGCAAAATCAGTTACCAAAACGACACCAGAAAAACCAGAATTGTGGCCAATGCCAAAATCACAATGCCATTAGACAACGCTGTTTGGAATGAAATGATTGCGCAGTTGAAGACCCTAGAAACCGCTCCGGAATGGAATATTAAAAAACCGATCGACGGTTTAGCCAATAGCCTTGCGGCGTGGTCAAGTCAGGAAGATGCCCAAGAAGTTTTTAAGGATTTTGATGAAGAGAAACTCAAGAAAATGCCTAATTCTTTGGATCAAAGCCTTATCATTAGTGGCATTGTTTTGGAAAACTTTGGCAGCGATAAACCAAACGCCAAAAAACAAGATAAAGGCTTGCTCAGTACGGCACAAAATGTAGGTCTTATTTCCATTAAAGGCACTGCAATTACCCAGCCGCTAACCTTTACGCAAGCTTATGTACAAAGTTTTAGTGAAGATAACTTCCCGGCTTTTTATTGGTCCATGGAAACGTTTGATGGTACGCGTTATGTCTTCGATTATACACAAGACCGCAAAGACGGTACTTTAGGTATATATTCTTCGAATGTCAAATTCATGCAAGCCATTGACGGCATCAAACCAGACAAGCGCAAGACACGAAATTTCAATTACCTCACGACCAATGAGGAGTCTGCTTCATTAATTTTAGCTAAATTAAGGGCTTATTTGTTAAATAAATAATATTAATGACCCTCTTATTTGTTCTATTTACAGCCTATTTCTTAGGAAGTATCCCAACTGCGGTGTGGGTGGGGCGCTTCTTCAAAGGCATTGATATCCGTGAACACGGCAGCAAAAACGCTGGCGCCACCAACACTTTTCGAATTCTCGGAAAGCGCTTCGGCTGGTTAGTCCTTCTGACCGACGTCGCCAAAGGAACAACCGCTGCTTGTTTGCCTTATTTCTTAGCTCAATCCGCATTCAGCGGCTACAAAGATGAATTCTTGATCTTGCAATTAGTCGGTGGCTTTACGGCTGTGGTAGGCCATGTCTTTCCCATTTTTGCACAATTTAGGGGAGGGAAGGGCGTTGCCACGTCCTTGGGTATCGTCATAGGCATCAATCCACCGGCAGCTGCAGTTTGCCTTACTTTGTTTTTGGTGGTATTTCTTACCACGCGCTATGTTTCTTTGGGCGCCATCATTTCAGCACTTTGTTTTCCTTTGGTTTCATATTTCTTTATCCACAACGATACCCGCATCATGATCATCTTTACGATCGTGCTCGGAACCCTTGTCATTTGGGCTCACCGCAAAAATATCGAGCGCTTGCTAAAGGGCACAGAAAACCGCATGAACCTTTTTGCTAAAAAATCGTAAGCCTATAGGTTATTCTACTTATAGTGGGTAAAAAAAGGCTATTTTCTTTCTTCCTTTTTGTTTTGTTCTTGTGGCAAAACCATAGCGCTGTGGCACAAAGTCAGTCGAGCGTTGAAAAGCGAGCCGACCATGCCTTTGCCCAGCAAAACTATAGTGCCGCCCTCACCGATTACCGTCAATTACTGGCCAAAGATCAGCAGAATCCAAAGCTTAATTTTTGTTATGGGGTTTGTATTTTTGAAGTTCAGCAGCATTTTGAAGCCGCAAAATATTTCGATGTTGCACTCGGCCTCAAACAAATCCCCGATCCACTACTGTATTATTACCGCGCTCAAATTTACCAAGAACAGTATTTCTTTAGCCAAGCGCTTGCGGCCTATGAGACTTACCAGAAACTCACCCTAGATCAAAAAAACAAGAAAGAGGTGAGTACTCAAATTGCCGAATGCAAACGCGCTATAGAAGAAATTACCTCCTTTCAGCGTTTGCCCTTACTCTCCATATCCAGCACCCAAAGTAAAAAGTTTTATTTGTCCTATCCTTTTGGCTCTGAAGATTACACTTTTTACGAAGCACCTGAAGTACATAGTAAAAACAACACCAAGCACCAACACATACCAGTCTACGCCTACAAACGCGGCATGAAATACCGAATTCTAGCCTCTTATGGACCAAAAGGAGAACAGCTAGATTTATATGTTCAGCGCAAAGATGCCAACAACAATTGGGGCGAGCTCTCACTCATTGGTGGCGGAGTAAATGGTTTGCTTTCCGATGAAATTTATGGCTTTTATGACCCCAACACGCAGGTCTTGTATTTCAGTTCAACGGCTAACAGCATTGGCGCTAGCGATTTATACAAGGCCTCCTTTGATCTCAATACCAACACCGCACAGGATATCGAAAAAATGCCGTATCCGTATTCCAGCCCCACCGCTGATCTTTTTTATGTCACCGACCCCACACAGCAGCAAGCCTATTTTGCCACCACGCGTCAAGGTAAAGTTGGGCAGTATGAAATTTACATCCTGCAGCTCGATCAGCCCGCGCAGGCCAATTTTGTTTTTGCCGGCGCATTCTCCAACGAGCTAGAGCCGCTGTCTAAAACCATGAGTTTATATTTCATCAGTAATGCTACTTCTGAAAAATATGGTCCTTTTGTTTCAGATGCCGAAGGAAATTACACCGTAGCTCTTCCTGTCAAAGGCGATTTTCAGTTAGAGCTGGAGGTCGCGGGTGCGTCCAAAATTTACACCACGCGTTTCAGCATCCCGCAAGTTCCAGTAGGCAAAACACTACAACAGCAAATTCGCTATAGTTCAGACGAATACGGCAAAGAAAAATGGCAGGTACTCAATCAGCTCCTCGATACCGATCCGGCAGAGCAAATTGCGAATATCTCCAAACTTCAGATGAACGTTGCAAGAGGTAGTTTACTGCAAACCAAACAAAATATAACGGCCAACACCACTCCGGAACAAGCCAACTTGGGCGAGGGTTGGGGCTTGGCACCGCAAGACACCGCTGCTTTTGTAGCCACCCTCACCGATACTTTGTTAGCCGCAGAGGTAAGTCTAGAAAACCAAGTGCGGCTGATGGAATTATTGCGTCAAGACTTCGAAAAGCAACTCAACGCCCGCGAAGCACTCCTTGCAGAACTCAGCGCGCTGCTCTCAGACCCACAAGTGCAAAATGTTGCTGCTCAAAAAGCGCAAGTCTTGGCTTCCTTAAAGGAGCTTGAAGCTGAATTGGCGTTTACCAAACGTTGGATTGAAATCAATCAGGCGGCAAATATTCCCGATCTTTTATTGCTCGATACCTTGCAACAAATCAATGAGCGCAATCAAGCACTTCTGCTCACAGGAGACACCACAGCCCTCATCAATGGTTGGCAGCAACGTCAAGCAGCCATTGCACAATACCTTCAAATTGCAGCTTTTGACGGCGCTAGTGCCTTTGAAACCGCCCAACTAGATGAACAACTGCGCTTGCAAAAAATCATCAAAGAAGAAAATTTGGTAAAAGAACAACAACAGCAATTAGCCCAACAAATAAAAAAGTTGCAAACAGATGTCGCCTTGCAATCCAAAAAGGAACAAATCCAGACACAACAAACAATTGCAAGTCTACAACGCGATCTTTCACAAGCTGAGGTATTAGCAAAACAATTAGCGCAAGCAAGAGAAGTCCAAGCCGAAAAAGCCCAAGTCTATGACCAAACGCAACTCAAAGCCAGCTATCTCAGAGAAGCCGAAAACCAAGCCTTACCAAAAGTCAATTTCCAAAGTACCTACGAAGAATTATTGGCCCAACATGCCCAACAGGAGTCGCTATCCGAAAATCTAAAGTCGGAAGCAACATCAAATTCAACGGAGAATGGGAATCTTTCTTCCACCAATCCTGAAAATGGGAATCTTTCCTCCACGAATCAAAATTCAACCTCTAAAAATCCGGAGGTAACCTCAAATTCAACGGAGAATGGGAATCTTTCTTCCACGAATCCTGAAAATGGGAATCTTTCCACC
>CANHBA010000021.1 GCA_947458985.1 Flavobacteriales bacterium | reverse complement strand
GATTATGCGTGTAGTCTCTGTTTTTGTTGTGCTTGGCTGGGTTGGGTTGAGTTCGGGTAAGTTCGGGTGCGTTGAGATGTGTTGCGGTTGGTTATGGTTTGTTAGGGGTTTTTCCTTTTGTTTCGGGAAGGGAAAGCACATAAGAAGCTACTTGCTGGATTTGAATAGGGTTGAATTTAGAAGAATGTTCAGGCATTCCGTTTGCCGTACCATTTTTAACCGTCTTGAACACCTCTTTGATGTCGTAACCGTAAATCCAGGAATGGTCTGTGAGGTTGGGGCCAATTTCACCTTCTCCTTTAGATTTGTGACACGCCACACAATTGGCTGCAAAAATACCTGCACCTGCAGACAAATCGCTTGGGTCCGTCATGAGGGTAGCAGACGTTTCATCTACATTCATGGCCATCTTGTTGAGGTAGGCTTGCACTTCTTTTTGGGCAACTTTCATCTCCTTGTCGTAGGCTTTAATTTGCAAGTCTGAAACCCCAAGAAGGTGGTAGTTGATGAGATAGATGAAAGCAAATACGATGGTTGCATAAAAACCCCATACCCACCAAGGCGGCAAATTGTTATCGAGTTCTTGGATGCCATCGTATTCATGATCCATCAAAATCTTATGCTCTTCTTCGATTGGAACGGCGTCTGTAAGTACTTGATTCACTTTTTTGAAGGAAGCAAACACCGGCACCTCTTCTTTGACGATTTTTGGCCTCACCATAGTCATCATCTGAGTGAACAAATGGCGCAAGTATAACACAACGATCAGTAAAATGATATCAATGACAATGATTGCAAGCAAATCGGTGGTTTCTACCATTAGCCATGGGCCATCTTTTGCACCTTCGCCAGGTCGCATGTAATTGAGCGCGTGTGCATTCGAACTTAAGAATAAGGATCCCGTTGTAAGGATCAAAATGATAATGTTGGTTTTATTACCACTTTCCTTTAATTTGTTTTTGAAATAATCAGACTTCATGAGGGTCATGAGTGTTCCGGCCAATACGATGATTGCAACGATTAAAATAACGGTCAGTACAATTAACCAATTGAAAATCGATAAATTACCCTTGTAATCGGTTGCTTTAATGGGGTCGACAACAATTGTTGTATCTGTGCCAGTAGTCGCTGTTTCCACCGGTGCAACATAACTATCGATGTAACTAAAAACAGCATCGATTTCTTCGTTGCTCAATGCTTGCGCTGGCATTGCCGTAGCGCTAAAGCTAGAGATTTCTTTGGCGAGGGCGCTTTTACCTGAACCAATGAGATCTGTGGAATTTTGTACCCATTTATAAAGCAGTTCACCTTCGCCAGCATCGGTCCATTTTTGCTTGACGCCTTGTAGTTTGGGGCCTGTCGAATTCTTGTCAATCATATGACAAGTATTGCATCTCGATTTAAACAGTCCCGCACCATCGGCGGCCCAGCTGTTATTTTGAAATAAGCCTAAAACGACTGCGAGAAGGAGGTGGTATTTCAGCGTTTTCATGTGGTAGTTATTGAAAGGTTGGGGTGTCGTTATTTTCTTCTAAATCGAGCGGTGTGGCGGCCAATTCAATGATGCGGGCCTTGCTCATCTTCCAAACATAAAGCAAGACCAGCCCAAAGAATACTGTAAATAAGACCAAAGAAAAGAGCGGGTAAATTTCAATACCCAGCATGCTCGTGAGGTTGTGTTTGATAAAGCGCAGCATGGTTCTTATTTTTTAGGTTGTAATGTGATATCGACACCAAGGCGTTGCAGATAAGCGATGACTGCCACGATTTCTTTCTGTTGGATGTCTTTGATCAAAGCTGCCTTATTGACACCGATTAAGGCTTGTTTAGGCGTTGTCTGGACAATATCTTCAGCGACAAGTTTGGCTTGAGCTTTCAAATCTGCAATGGCTTTTTTGTCATAGCCTTTTGCGTAGGGAACACCTAAGGTTTGCATGGCCCTGATTTTCTTTTCAGTAAGGGATAAGTCTAGGTTATCTTCGCGCAACCAGGTATAGGCAGGCATAATGGATCCGGGTGATACATCTTTAGGTGCAATTAAGTGTTGGTAGTGCCAGAAATTAGATTTTCTGATTTTCGCGTTGCCACCTTCTCTTGCGAGGTCAGGCCCAGTGCGTTTGGAGCCCCATTGGAAGGGGTGGTCATAGACAAATTCGCCAGATTTTGAGTAGTCGCCGTAACGAGCTGTTTCAAAACGCAATGGCCTGACCAATTGAGAGTGGCAATTGTAACAGCCTTCGCGTACATAAATGTCGCGTCCTTCAAGTTCGAGCGGCGTGTAAGGCTTCACCGATGCAATTTTAGCGACGTTTGAGTCGACAATCATGGTTGGGATAATTTCTACAATACCGCCAATTGCCACCACAATTAAACTCAAGATCATGAACTGAACAGGCTTGCGTTCAATGACTTTGTGCCAATATTCACCTTTGCCTTGTCCATGTTGTTCGAGCACAGCAGGTGCTTCTGCAGGTTCATTGGCGAGTAAAGAACCAGATTTGGCTGTTTTCACCAAGTTGTAGAACATCAAAATAGCTCCAGAAAGGTATAAAAGACCACCAATTGAGCGGAGGTAGTAGTAAGGTTTGAGTTGTGTAACCGTTTTGAGGAAATCTGCATTTTGAAGTGTCCCATCTGGTTTGAAATCTTGCCACATCAAGCCCTGCATGAAACCTGCAATGTACATTGGTACTGCATAAAGTAAAATACCTAAGGTTGCAATCCAGAAATGCTGGTTGGCCATTTTCTTAGAATAAAGTTCTGTGCGGTAAATTTTCGGAAACAGCCAATAGAGCATTCCAAAAGTGAGCATACCATTCCAACCAAGTCCACCTATATGAACGTGTGCAATGGTCCAGTCTGTAAAGTGCGAGATGACGTTTACATTCTTTAAGGAAAGCATGGGCCCTTCAAAAGTAGACATCCCGTAGGCGGTGAGTGCGACCACCATAAATTTGAGCAATACGTTGTCGCGAACTTTGTCCCAGGCGCCGCGCAAGGTGAGCAATCCATTGAGCATTCCACCCCAAGATGGCGCAATGAGCATCACTGAAAAGACAACTCCCAAACTTTGCGCCCAGTCGGGAAGCGTTGAATAGAGCAAGTGGTGAGGCCCTGCCCAAATGTATAAGAAAATGAGCGCCCAGAAGTGAATAATTGACAAACGGTAAGAGTATACTGGTCGGTTGGCAGCCTTTGGCACAAAGTAGTACATCAGACCTAAATAAGGTGTTGTTAGAAAGAAGGCTACGGCATTGTGACCATACCACCACTGTACAAGCGCATCTTGCACACCTGCATACCAAGAATAGCTTTTGAAGAAAGAAACCGGTAATTCAAATGAGTTGAAAATGTGGAGCATGGCCACAGTTACAAAAGTGGCAAGGTAAAACCAAATGGCGACGTATAAGTGCTGAACACGGCGCACTAAAATGGTCGCGAACATATTCCAGCCCCAAACAACCCACATGCCTGCAATTGCAATATCGATAGGCCATTCCAATTCAGCATATTCTTTGGAGGAGGTAATGCCAAAGGGCAAGGTCAAAACGGCTGAAAGAATAATGGCTTGCCAGCCCCAAAAATGGATTTTACTCAGTTTGTCACTCCACATTCGCGTTTTCAATAAGCGCTGCAAAGAGTAATAAACCCCAGTAAAAATACCGTTGCCCACAAATGCAAATATGACGGCATTCGTGTGCAAAGGACGAATGCGACCAAAGGAAACCCATTTGAAACCTAAATAGTCATTGAAAAAATCTGGAAAGGCCAATTGCAATGCGGCGATGAGCCCAACGAGCATGCCTGTAACTCCCCAAATAACGGTGGCATAGGCAAAATTGCGCACAATCTTGTTGTCATAACTAAACTTTACTACTTCCATTTTTAAACATCTTTAGTGGTTGGTTCATCTTCAAACAGGACGCGTACCGAAGGCCCGTAGTCGTCGTCGAATTGTCCGTTTTTTGTGGCCCAGAAGAAGAAGCCCAAAAATAACGCTGCCAAACAGAGACTGACAATAAGCATAAGGTATACGATTCCCATAATGCAAATTTCGTCAGAGTAAGGACCAATAAGTATGACCCGGGTTTTTGAAAAAAACTGATTTATATCAGCTTTTAAGGGTGCGCTTGAATTTGGTTTGGATCAAGAGCGTGCTGAGTAGCACAATGGTAATAGAGCTAATGGGCATCAGAATAGCAGCAATAAGTGGCGTGAGTTGACCTGAAATGGCAATGCTGAGTCCAAAAATGTTGTAACTTAAAGAAAAAGCCAAGCAAATTTGTAGCACGCGTTTGGCATAGCGCCCAATAGACAACAGTTGCGGCAACATTTTCAAGGCCTGGGCCTCTAAAATAGCGTCAGAACTTGGTGTAAAACGAAACATATCTTCGCTAAGCGCAATGCCAATTTCTGCACAACCTAAGGCTCCAACATCGTTGAGGCCATCGCCAATGTACAATACTTGTTTGCCTTTTTTCTGAAGTGCCTGAATTTGATCTGCTTTTTGTTGAGGACTGAGTTCAAAATAGAGTTGACTTTCTAAAAAGCCAAGTTGGAGCAGCGCCGCTTTGTCTTGGTTGTGGTCGCCAGAGAGCACGTAACAATTGGCAGCTCCATGTTGTTCAAGAATGGCGTGTATGGCGTCTGTGCGCCAACTACTTGTAAATACAAGGTGAGCTATCTGAGTGCCGACCTTCATGAAAAGTTCACTTCCTTTTCCTAATTGCTTTTCTCCAATAAAATCCGCAGAACCCAGCAGATACGTTTTTTGCTTATATACAGCTTTTATTCCCTGGCCCTTGAGCTCTTCAATTTGCGAAAGTTCAATAATGTTGGTTTCAGGATAGGCTTGAGCTAAGGCCCGAGAAAGTGGGTGGGTAGACTGCTGCGCCATATTGACAAAAACTTCAAACTCTTGTTCTTGTAACTGATTGCTTTGGATGCTGATCTTGTAACTTGTTGGGTCGGTTAGGGTGCCAGTTTTATCCAAGACAATCGTATCTATTGTGGTGAGTGCCTCCACCACGCTTGTATTTTTTAAATAGAGCCCAGCATTACCCAAAACGCGCATGGCATTGCCAAGTGTAAATGGTGCAGATAACGCAAGTGCGCAAGGACAAGCCACAATAAGTATAGCCACAACGACCCTAAAAATGGCACTCGGATCAATCCAATACCAGCAGATTGCGCTGCTTGCGGCAATGAATAGCAGGATGACGAGAAAATATTGTGCCATGCGGTCTTGGTAGCGAATCAGTTGATTTTTAGGTGTTTTATCTTTGGTTTCATTCCAAAGTTGCGTGAGGTGGCTGCGGTTGGTACTAGCCTTCACCAACATGCGGCTTGACAAACCTTGCACTTGCCCGCCAGCATAGACCAGCGCCCCCTTATGAATCAGTATAGGCAGGGCTTCACCTGTAACGAAGCTGTAATCTATAAAAGCTTCTTCGCTCAATAGCTCGCTGTCGCAAGGTATGATTTCTTCATTTCTAACTTCTATAAGATCGCCAATTTGTAGCTGTTCAACTGGGACAGTTTCTTTGGATTGGTCGGTGCCTATGCGCTGGATGGCCACAGGAAAAAAACTACTGAAGTCCCGGTCAAAAGACAAAGAAGCGTAAGTGAGGTTTTGAAACCATTTGCCGATGAGTAAAAAGAAAATAAAGCCCGCAAAGCTGTCCATGTATCCTGCGCCTTTTCCACTAAAAATTTGTAGCACACTCTGGGTGTAAAGTGCTATTATGCCGAGTGTAATTGGTACATCTAGGTTGATGCTCTTGCTGCGGAGTGCTTTGTAGGCAGAAATGAAATATGGACGTGCCGAAAAGAGCAAAACAGGAAGACTTGCCAAGAAACTTAAAAGGGCTGTGAAATCCCTGAATTTTGGATTTTCTTTGCCGAGTCCGAAGTAGTCGGGGGTGCTCCAAAGCATAATTGAACCAAAGGCAAAACCCGCAATACCTAATTGAAAAAGAAAAGTGCGGTCTTGTTTGGATTGACCTTGTTCGTTTTTACTGAAATCTGGCGGATACCCAATATAATTAAGTAAAAGTGCCAATTCCGAAAGGGCGAATTCGCTAGAGAAAACCACCGCAGCTTCTTTGCGCGCAAAATGAACTTGCACACGCAAGACTTTTGCTTCTAATTTAGGTAGGTTTTCAAGAAGGTAGATACAAGAAGAACAATGAATTGCAGGAAGTGAAAGCGTGACCCTCACTTGCTGTTCGTTTTCAAAGGAAACATAGCGTTTTCTGATCTCGGGCAAGTCCAGAAAAGCGTATTGATCAGCGCGTTCTTTACCGGGCTTACTACCTGCCATGGGCTCGTACTGATAAAAAGCCCCCATGTGGTTTTGTTCCAATAATTGAAACACATTAGCACAGCCGGTGCAACAAAATAAGTGTTGCTCGATTTTGATCGGTCGCTGCGGTAGCGCATCGCCACAATGGTAACAGGCTTTAGTACTCAAATTGTTGCAGAAAAAAGTGGTTTATCTGGTGTCTGTCTATGTAAATCGAGGTCAAAGGCCATGCATACATTGCGTACAAATGGGGTTCCTTTTGGCAGAATAACTAATTTCTCTTCGCTTATTTCAATCAGTTCATCCTGCAAAAGACCTTCTAACTTGTTAAAGATTGGAAGGTAGAAACCGATATGTTGAAGTTCAGTGCTCCATTTTGTTTCAAAATGGCACATTAAATCTAAAATGTGTCGCCTAATAATAAGCTCTTCTTCGTTGAGAAAATGCCCTTTAAAAACAGCGAGTTCACCTTTTGCAATTTGCGCTTGATAACCCTCCACGGTCTTGTCATTTTGAGCGAAGGCGGTCCAGCAATCTGAAATAGCAGACATGCCCAAGCCGAGCATGTCATCAGTTTGCCGATGGGTATAACCCATAAAATTTCGGTGTAAGATTTTATGGTCAAAAGCAAGTGAAAGCGGATCTTTTGGCAGCGCAAAATGATCCATCCCAATGGCAATGTAGCCCGCAGCGAGCAGTTTGTCGTAGGCCATTTCGTAAAGTGCTCTTTTTTCGGCGTCTTTGGGCAGGTTGTGTTCGTCGTAGCCACGTTGCCCTGTTCCTTTTACCCATGGCACATGTGCATAGCCATATAGCGCAATGCGTTCTGGTGAAAGTTCAATAGTTTGTTCAATGGTCGATGCAAACCCTTTTAAATTTTGAAACGGCAAACCATAAACGAGGTCGTGATTGACGCTATAGCCGAGCTCCTTGGCTTTTAAATGCACGCTTTTCACCATGTCAAAACTTTGGACCCGATGAATGGCTTTTTGAACAATTGGGTCGTAATCTTGAATGCCAAAAGAAACCCTGCGGTAGCCCACTTCAAATAACGCAAGCAAATGAACGAGCGAGGTAGAGCCCGGATGCGCTTCAAAACTTAAATCGCATTGCGCGGGGTCAATTTGTTGTTGTTCAAACAAGCCTTTGGTGAGCCGTACCAATTCTTCAGGCGCAAAAAAGGTTGGGGTACCGCCACCTAAATGCAATTCCTTGATTGCTATAGGTGTAGTAAGTTCAGATTGGTAGAGTGCCCATTCTTGAAGCACGCTATCGATGTAAGGTGTCTCTATCTGGTGGTTCTTGGTAATGCGCTTATGACAGCCACAAAAAGTACACAAGGACTCACAGAAGGGAAGGTGAATATAAATACCAAAGGATGTATTTGTTGTTTGTAGTCGTTTCTGGCTTAATTTTTCGAGCCAATCGGCAGCTTTTAATGTTTGATTTTTCCAGAAGGGAACGGTCGGGTACGAGGTGTATCTCGGACCCGGCACATTGTATTTTTTGATCAACTCATTGGTATTCATGCTGCAAATTTCAAGTTTTTGAAAGGCATAAAAAATGACGTTCATCAGCTTTCTAGATTCAGCTTAATTTTGTATATTTGAGTAAATCCCAAAATACAATGCTCGAAAAATCTCACAAGCATGTGACCTGCCAAACCTGTACAGGAAGGCAAAATTCTTTACTCAACAATTTTTGTTCAGACGAGCTCGATCACCTGAATTCTCACCGCGCTTGCAATTACTACAAAAAGCATCAAGCCGTATTTTTAGAAGGTTCCTTTCCAAGAGGTGTCTACTGCATCAATCAAGGAATGGTCAAGATTTTTAAGCGCGGCGACGAAGGCAAAGAACAAATCATTCATATTGCCAAAGCAGGAGAAATGGTTGGCTTTAGAGCCATGTTCACTGAAGAACCCTATAAAGTAGGTGCAGAGGTCTTAGAGGAGAGCAATATCTGCTTTATCGGCAAAGAAGACTTCCTGAACCTCATGGATACCAATCCTGTGTTGCGCAACGGCATCATCAAAGAGCTTTCTAAAGAACTCGCAGACCGCGCCGATTTCATTACCAATATGGCCCAAAAGAGTGTGCGCGAGCGCTTGGCCTTTACCATGCTCATCCTAATGGATGTTTTTGACAACCAACCCATCAACCTCAGTAGAGAAGACCTCGCTAATTTTGTAGGTACCGCCACCGAAACACTCATTCGCTTGCTCAAAGATTTCAAAGAAGAAGGTATTATTGAGGTGCAGACCCGCAAAATATTCGTCTTGCAAAGAGAGCGCCTGTTGCAAATTGCAGGCAAATAACCCTTAGCCCAACACCAACGCTGCAAAATTCGAAAGCAATACGTGTCCGTAATTGCCCGACACCTCCGGATGAAACTGCACGCCGTATTGCGGCAACAACTTGTGTTTCATGGCTTCATTGATACAAGCATCCGAGCAAGCCAATAAATCAAAGCCTTGTGGTACCGAAATATGTTCGCAGTGGTCTTCTTGCATCTCAAAGATGTCAGGGAGGCGTTCAAAAATCAGGTCGTCTTGTATAACTTCAATTTCTTGAAAACCGCGGTCTTCGCGCATTTTTGAGACGCGTGCCCCATTTAGCAAGCCAATGATCTGATGGCCAAAACAAATGCCTAGTAGGGGTTTTTGGTAGGTCTTGATCCAGGAAAGGTGGGTTAAATAAGGGTTTGGGTCTATGTCTGTGAGCAAAATAGGGGCTCCCGACAACACAATTCCGTCGAAGTGATCTAATAGGGTGCTCTTGAAATCCAATAAGCCAATGGTCTGTACATCGATGTATTCATCGAGGTGTTCAGCAATGGCTGGCGTTTTGCTGCTGCCACAATCGATTAGGGCAATCATTTTTGCGTTTTGTAGAATACACAGCTCACGGCGCGGTGGTCACTGCGTGTGTGTGTTTGAATCTTAAATTGTGCAGCCTGAAGTTGGGGGCTGTAAAAAAGGTAATCTATGCGGCCGGCGGGTAAGCGTCCAACATACGTGCTGCCTAAGCCTAAACCACTGCCTCTAAAGGCATCGAGCAAGCGCAATTGGAACTGATTGTAGGTATACGACATTGGGGTGTCGTTGAAGTCGCCACAGACAATAACCGGGTAAGGCGATGTTTGCAGGTGTTCCACAACCCTGCGTGCTTGTGAGGCCCGTTTTTCAAAGGCGCTGCGCAACTTGCGGTATACAGCAATTGCACCTTTTTTGCTGCCATAAGTTTGGACTTCTTCCCCTTCGATGTGTGGGTCGGTATGTAAGCGAATAGACTGTAGGTGCACGTTATAAACGCGAAAGGTATCGGTACCTTTTACGATATCGGCAAAAATGCAATAATTGAAATCCTGGACTCCTTGGGTTTCAAACATGACATCACCTCTAGCTATCATGGGATATTTAGAAAACATGGCAATACCGTAGTTTTCGCGGGTGCGTCTCTTGTGTGCGCTGCGCTCGTGGTAGTCTTTGGTTTGCATGATGCGGTTGAGCGAATCCATGACCTCAAAGCGCGTGGGTTTGTCTTGGCGGTAAAATTCTTGCAAGCAAAGAACATCGGGCTGCTCTTTGTCGATGAACTGAAATATTTCGTTGCGCCCATCGAGTGCATTTTCAAAAGAGGGATTAAATAAGTCAAAAAGCCTAACGTTGTAACTCAATATTTTTAGCCCATGGGTCGTTGGTAATTCAGAATTACTGCCAGTTAAAGAGAAATTCCTAAAATGTAGTTTACCTCCGATGAGCAGTGTCAGCAAGCAAAAAATGGCCCAACGAGACCTGAACACACTCCAAATCACGAACCAAAGCAGGGTAAGTCCAAGAAAGATAGGGTAACTGAGGCCAAAAAAAGGAAGTGATGGAATTGTCGACGGATGAATATAAGGCGCAAGGTAACTAAAGAGCAAACCGATGAGGGTACATGCTGTCGCCAGTTTAAAGGGCGCGGAAAGGATAGATGTTCGCTTTTTAGACATCTTTGCTCTGTTGAAATAAAAAGTCTTTCTCCTCTTTGGAAAGCGCGTCGTAACCCCGTTTAGAAATTTTGTCTAGAATGGCATCTAGGCGTGCTTGTCTTTCTTGCTTGTTGGCGCGGTATTGTTCATCACTCACTGGGCGGCCGCCTTTTTTAACTTTGAGGTGTGAGTTTGCTTTCTTGAATTGGATGCCCAACCAGGGTCTAGAAAGCCTCACATGCCAAAATTGTTGGATACTCCAGATGCCAAAAAGTGCACCGCCGATGTGCGCAAAGTGCGCAATTTGATCGGCTGTTCCGACAGCAGTTAAATCTTTGAGAAAGAAAAAGATGGCCAACATATAAATGCGCAACGGAAAGATGCCAAAAAGTTGCACCTTCAATTGGGGTTGCGCAATTGCGAGCGCCATAAAGATGGCCATAATGGCACCAGAAGCGCCCACAACTGAGAAGGCACTGCCTTGAAGTGCCGGAAACACTTGATGCGCTAAGATTTCGGTTAAGTTACCTGCCAAGCCCCCAAGAATATACAAATGCAAAAGGCGTTTGGCACCAAAAAAACGTTCGTAAGTAGAGCCTGCAAAATATAGGAATAAGAGATTTCCAAACAAATGCCACAAGCCAAAATGAGCAAATAAAGAGGTGAGGAGTGTCCAGGGTTGGTAAAGGATATGCTCTAGCCGAAATACAGGTAGCGCAAATAAAAAGTGACTAACGTAGCCTTCAGGCAAGTCTTTAAAAACGCTCAAAACTTGCAGTCTTTCTAGCGCATTGATCAGCTGAATGAGCGCGAATACACCCAAATTGACCATCACCAAACGGATGGTCATGGTGCCGCTTTTGAATTGCTGCTTGATTTGTTCAACTACCGGATTCATCACCAAAAATTTGAGCGGTCCTTTTTGCGCCAAACCAATACCAAAATAGCTCCAGCAACGGCACCACCTACATGGGCGAGGTGTGCTACGTTGTCGCCAGCTTGGTTTTGAAAGGCTAAATAAAGTTCGAGAAGAAAATAACCGGTGACCAAGAATTTAGCTTTTACGGGAATGAAAAAATAAATGCGGAATTCGGTGTTTGGAAAAAGAATTGCAAAAGCGGTCATGATGCCAAAAACACCACCAGATGCGCCTACCATTGGTGTGATGGATTTCCCAAGATAACTTTCTAAAGCAGGTGTTACCCTGATTTGGTTTTCATTGATGTAAGTATTGATTTGCCCTATTAAATCGCTATTCACATTCACTGTATGCTTGAGGAAATAGTTGAATTGTTCGAGGTCAAATTGATTGGCGAGCACGGCTTTTAAATTCATAATTTCGATGAAACCGATCATGTTGTATAGGGCGAAAGAACCCATGGCACTGATCAAATAGAAGATGAAAAAGCGTTTGGCTCCCCAAATGTTTTCGAGATATGCGCCGAGCATCACGAAGAGCCACATATTGAAGAAGATATGTAAGAAATTATCTGTGCTGTGCATGAAAAAATGTGTCACCACTTGATACGGTTCAAAGAAAGGTGAATTGACGTAATGTGCACCAAGTGACATTTCAAGGTCAATTCCTTGGCTCTTGAGTAGCAAGCTCGCTACAAAAAAGGCGATATTTAGTAATAAAATGTTTTTGGTGACTTGCGGTAGATTCTGAAACATAGCTATAATTTTTTGGCTAATTCGTCAAAGCCTAAAGTATACATAATTGGTTTACCATTTGGAGTAGTAGTGTGCTGCGGACACTGAAATAAAGTGTCGATGAAATGCTCGACTTCTTGATGGTGCTGGAGGCTAAAGTTTTTGGAGCCGAGCAAAGCGAGTTTGCCCACGATAAAATGCGCGACGTCGCCGCTATCGATGTCTGAATAGGTGGCCGCATCGGTGAGGTCGTCTAGACAAGATTCTAAATCTAAGGAAGAGAGCAGGGCCGGTACAGCAGAAATAAGTAGTTGGTCTTCTTGTATCTCAAAGGCAAAGCCTAATTGCGACCATAGGCTTTTTTGACCTTGCCATGTAAGTTTGGCTTCTTTTGCTAAACTGCGTTCGATCGGGAATAGCAATTGTTGCGAAGCCAAGGGTTGCGACACAAAGTGTTGGATGAGGTCGTCGAATAAGATGCGGTTTTTGGCGCGGCGGATATCTATGATTAGAAATCCTGATTTTGTAGGGCTGATCAGGTATTTGTCGTGCAGTAAAAATTGTTTTGCTGCTGCTTCTTCCGTGAAATTGACTTGGTTGTCTGAAGGGGTTTGTTCATCGATCTGATAAAATTGTTGCCAATCTTCGGGGCTCGGAGGCGTGCTGCCAAATCCTTCTTGTTGCAGGGCAGCGCTGTAGCTTTTGGCACTTGAACCCCCGCCTGAAGTTGGATGTACGGTTGATTGAAATGGGTTGTAGGAAGGATTCACTACAATTTGTGGCTCAACGGGTTCTGTTTTCCTAACTTCGCTTGGTACTTCAAAGGCACTTTCGGTCTCGAAGTCTAGGGTAGGGAAAATATTGTGTTTGCCCAAGGCCTGCCTAACGCTGCTCAACAAAATAGAGTAGATGAAGCGGTCCTCTTCAAATTTAATCTCGGTTTTGGTCGGGTGAATATTGACGTCTATTTTGTGCGGGTCTACCTCTAAGTAAATGCAGTAGCTCGGGTGGTGCTTTTCAGAGAGCATGCCGTCATATGCTTTGGCTATGGCATGGTTAAAGTACGGATCCTTGAAAAAGCGGTTATTCACAAATAAATATTGCTCGCCTCTGCTTTTTTTAGCAAGTTCAGGCTTGCCTACATAACCGCTCACGCGCACTATATCGGTTTGCTCTTCAATCGGGACGAGTTTTTCATTGCTACCCTTACCAAAAATGGCGGCAATGCGCATTCTGTAGTTGCCCGCAGGGAGCTGCAGGATATCTTGACTGTTGTGTTGGAAACTGAACTGAAGTTCGGGGTGGGCCAGTGCTACGCGTTCAAATTCAGTTTGGATATGGCTGAGTTCAATGGCGTCGCTTTTTAAAAAGTTGCGTCTGGCGGGCACGTTATAAAATAAATTTTTGACTTCAAAAGAAGCGCCGTTATTGCAAATTACTTCTTGTTTGTGCTTGATTTGATTGCCTTCGATTTCAATTTGAATTCCGGTGTCTTGGCTTGCTTGTTTGGTCTTGAGGCAAACGTGGGCTATGGCTGCAATAGAGGCGAGCGCTTCGCCGCGAAATCCTTTGGATTGGAGTGCAAATAAATCGGCTGCAGACTGCAACTTGCTGGTAGCGTGGCGCAAAAAGCAGTTTTCTGCGTCTTGGGCATCCATGCCGTTGCCGTTGTCTAGGACTTGAATAAGGGTTTTTCCGGCGTCTTTGACGACAAGCTGAATATGGGTTGCCCCGGCATCTACGGCGTTTTCAAGGAGTTCTTTGACTACCGAGGCAGGTCGTTGAATGACTTCACCAGCAGCAATTTGATTAGCGATATGATCGGGCAGTAAGTTGATGATGCTCATGCGGGCTCACGTTGTTTCGTGCTGAACAAATGTAAGCAATTCCGCCGAGAGCAGCGCCTTTAAATGCGAACGATTGTGCCGGAGTAGGTGGTTTTTTCGCTTGGAAGCGCATCTTGCAACACCACTTTCCAGATGTACGCTTTTTGAGCAGGAACCATTTGTCCGTTGCGTTGGTCGGTGCCATCCCATGCATTTTGAGCATCTTTTGTTCTGAAAACAATGCCGCCGTTGTCTGGGTCAATGACGATGAGTTCAAAACGGACGTCTCGGATGGTGAGGGCGTAAGGCATGAAGGTTGCATTGCGTTCGTCTCTAGATTGCGGATTAAACGCATTGACAGCAAGTAGGTTGTAGTCTTCGTTGGCCGTAATTTTGATCTTTTCGGTACTGCTGCAGCCATCTAGTTGTGCTTGAGCGGTAATGGTGTAGGTCTGTCCTTGGAAGGCGAGTAAATCTACGCTGCGGCTCTTTTTATTGAGGAGCGTTCCGTTGGCACTCCAACTGATTTCTGTAACTGAACTTTCGGCGTTGATGCGGATGCGCGGGGTGCCGTCTTCGTAGTTGATAGCGTCTGCATCAAGAACGATTTTTGGTCCTTTACATGGCGTTGGAGTGGCTCTTTGGGCTTGTTGACCTGGTAAATCAAGTGGTAGTAGGTGTTCTTGAACTTGTGGCATTTGACCGCCGTCGTCATTGAAAGATTCACTAACAATTGGCATTGAGTTATGTTGTTGACGAAGCGCAATAGGAGCTAGATGCCAGCCGGGGTCTGCAACTACTTCTTGCGTAATTTGCGTCCAACCTTGGTTGGCAGCATTATTTGGAGCAATGGTTGAAATGTTTTGGTTCGAGTTTGGCTGGGTTGGTGTCGTGCTTTTTGGTGCTTCTTGTGCAGAGGATGGCTTAGTTTTATCCGAAGATTGGGTTTTATTTTTTGCTACCTGAGTCGTATGATTGGAATGTTTGTTTTCCCGGCTAAAATTGTACCATATAGACAATAATCCGATAGAAAGAATTCCGACAACAGCGATTTTGCCCAGCCAAGAAAATCCTGAATTGGCTTGTGGCAGTTTTTTAGACAGCGCCTCCCAAGCTTGGGGGTCGTAGTCGTAGGAGAATTCTTCTACAACTGACTTTATTTTTGTTTCAAATTGATCTTTCATCGTTTGTCGATCTGTATAAATTGTTCTTTTAAAAGGCGTTGCAAATTCATTTTTGCTTTTGCCAAATTGGATTTTGATGTGCCTTCTGAAATGCCGAGTAAGGCCGCTATTTCTTTGTGGCTGAGCTCCTCCATCACATAAAGATTGAAGACGGTGCGGTAGGCCGGTGATAATTTTGCAATGGCTTCATGTGCAAGTTGTGCCTTGAGTTGGTTGTGTTCAAGGATTTCTTGTTCTTGCATGGGGTCTGCAGCCATAGATTTGAAATCGTTGTCTTGATCAGATAAAAAAGGATCTTTTTTAGCCTTTCGGATGTGATCAATAGCAGTATTACTCACAATTCTGCGGATCCAGCCCTCGAGCGAGCCCGTAAAATCAAAATGTTCCAATTTGTCAAAGACCTTTAAAAATGAAACTTGAAGTACTTCTTGAGCGCTATCGCGCTCGCCAATGTAGCGCATGCTCACAGCCAGCATTTTACCGTAAAACATAGAGAACAAGCGCTCTTGCGAGCGTCGCTCACCTTTGAGGCATCCCTCTACGATTCGTTTTAAGTTGTCTTGCTGCTCCAATTTTCAATATTAACCTAACGCAAAGCTAAGCAGAGGGTTGCCTTTGTTTGCATATCGATCTGCAATTCGCAATAAAAAAAATGATTTTTTTGCCAACTATGCGTAAATTCGTCACGCAAAGCTTTTATCCATTTAAAAACAAGACAAATGAAAGTAACTGTTGTAGGTGCAGGAAACGTAGGAGCAACCTGTGCCGATGTATTGGCTACCCGTGAGATCGCCAATGAAATTGTATTACTAGATATCAAAGAAGGATTCGCTGAAGGCAAAGCCCTCGATATCTGGCAAACAGCCCCAATTAACCTTTATGATTCTCGTACCGTTGGTTGTACCAATGATTATGCGCGTACTGCAGATTCAGATGTTGTAGTCATTACCTCAGGTTTGCCACGCAAGCCAGGTATGTCTCGTGACGACCTTATCGCAACCAATGCTGGTATCGTTAAGACCGTGACCGAAAACGTCGTGAAACACTCGCCAAACGCCATCATCATTGTCGTTTCCAACCCACTTGACGTCATGACCTATTGCGCATATTTAAATGCCAATATGCCTTCTTCTCGCGTTTTTGGTATGGCTGGCGTTCTAGACACCGCTCGTTACCGCGCGTTTTTAGCTGAAGAACTCAATGTTTCGCCTAAAGACATTCAAGCAGTTTTGATGGGTGGTCATGGCGACACCATGGTTCCACTACCTCGCTACACAACAGTTGCTGGTATTCCTGTAACTGAGCTCATCGATGAAGCACGCTTGAACGACATCATCGAGCGCACTAAATTTGGTGGTGGCGAAATCGTGAAATTACTTGGTACTTCAGCATGGTATGCACCAGGTGCTGCTGCAGCTCAAATGGTAGAGGCAGTAGTTCGCGATCAAAAACGCATTTTCCCAGTTTGTGCTTGGTTGCAAGGCGAATACGGTTTTTCTGATATCTACCTTGGTGTGCCAGTAGTGCTTGGCAAAAACGGTATCGAAAAAATCATTGAATTACAACTCAACGAAGCTGAGCGCGCATTGTTAGCCGATTCAGCAGAAGCTGTGAAGGGTGTAATGGATGTATTAGACAACATGAACGCAACTGCATAGTTGCATGCCCTACACCTCTTCTAAAGATGTGTAGTCAAACAATATCAAAAAACCGTGAGTGCTATTCTCACGGTTTTTTTTATGTCCGTTAGGGTAATTCAAGTGCACCGATATCGGGCGGATTATTTCTTGCTTGGCCAAGAATATCGGTAAATACCATAGAGTTGATGCCTTTATTGCTCAACGAAGAATTGCTGCCAAAAGTAAAGTCTCTTTCGCTCGGATTCGTAAATAAAGGCCCTAGATTCCAATAGATATTGGCGCCATAGAAACTATCGTCGTAGGTGTTTTCAGATTTGAAAACGCAATAGTCAAAATCAAAATTAAGCACCACACCGGCCATCTGAATGGTATCCATGGCAAGTTCGGTGTCTAAATTGCCGTAGATGACGCAGTTCTTAAAAACACCTTCTTCGATATTTGAAACCAAAGTTTGGTCTTGTGCATAGTCGTTGTAATAATTGCTAATGCCCACCGCTGGGTTGGTAGAAGCGCCATAACCGAGTAGGTCGCAGTGGTTGAAATTGAAATCACCGCCTTGCAACACGAGTAGTGCGTGAGTGCCATTTTGCGTAATGAGGCAATTTTCTGCTTTTACTTTAGCGCCTGCGAAAATGAAGATGCCGTAGCGCGCCTGATTGTAAATCTGGGTATTTTGAATGTCGAGTGTGTAACTCGTGTTGCTCGGATCTTCACTGTACAAATGCACCCCGGACGTGCCGTTTTTGAGAATGGCGTAGTTAATGGCGCTTGGCAAAGCTTGATGTAAATAAATGCCGTAGTATTGACCAGAAACATCTTGGTAGTCTTGTTCTAGGCGGTCTCCTTGAAAAATCACTTCGTTGCCGAGTTGCCCTTCAATTTGAAGTGAACCTTTATACACATAAAGCAAGGAATTTTTGTGCAAGTGTACTTTTGTGCCGGCCGGAATGGTTAGGGTTTTGGCGGAGTCTACAATTGCAGCGCCGTAAATAACGTGTGGTTTGTCGTTGGGCCAAACGCCTTCGTTGAAGTCAAAAATCTGGGACTGAAAATTGGAATAATGAAAATAGGCGTCTTGGCCCCAAGCGGCGAGCTTGACGTATTGATCTTTGCCATTGGTCCGAAAACGAATGGAATCTTCAATGATAAGCGGGTTGGTACTGTTGTTGACCTGCAAGGTGACCTCCACAAAAATGAATAAGGAGTCCTTGGGTTCGAGCAGAAGGTCTTGGTGTAAATCTCCGGCACTGCCGTCTACGTTAATTCGGTAAACAGAATTGGCACCGCCCATGAGTTCAATTTCTTCTATTTGAAGGCTGCGTTGGTCTGGGTTATATATTTTAAAAGATTGGGTTGTAGAACCAACTGTTGTAAAAACAGTATCGAAAACAAGGGTGTCAGTCGAAAAGGTTAGGTTGGCTTTTGACAGCAGTACATTTTTGTTGCAAGAACTTAAGGTACCCCATAGGAGTAGGCAGCAAGAAACTAAAAAACCAACTAAAATACGCATGTGTACAACAACGTACAAAGCTACAGATTATTGGCCCCTCAACCCAATTTTAAATAAAAATGTTCTTTTGCTTGCCCAGGGCGAGGACTGAGCAAACCAAAATCAAAGCAATCGGCGCTAAAATGGAAGTGAGGAAGTTCCTTGAGCGCATGCCAGTTTGACTTATTACCTGCTTGATGAGGTTCTAGTATCACAATAATAGAATCGGGGTGCAGCAAATCTAAATTGCTTGCTTCCAAAAAAAACAAAATTAAATCAGGGCCCGGGATAAAAAGACCAGGTTCATGGCCAATGCTTATGTTTCGATGTAGCTCTTCCTCAAGCTCGGTGATGAAAATCGGATAATGCGGAAGGCAACAATGCAGTTTATTGAGAAAATTTTTGGTTTTCTTAGCGGATATTTTTGAAAAATCCTGATTGTTTTGAATCGGTTTTTGACGAGCAACGACATCTACCAACCAATACGCAAAAGGGGAGTGCGTTCCGTGGCGACCTTTGGCCTTCCATAGAAAAGCTGTATATTCGAGGCAGCGAAACATAGCGCAAAATAACAAAAAAGAAAGTAAATGACGCCTACGCAAGAAGAGTCTATCCAATTCCAGCAACAAGCGCTTCAAAAAGGAGCTCCCAT
>CANHBA010000020.1 GCA_947458985.1 Flavobacteriales bacterium | reverse complement strand
CCTTTAGAGCGGTTTCTAGAAGTTTACCCGCAAAGTAAATACCCGCGCCAATTCCTAAAAATAGGACGACAAAACTGAGCGGCATGAGGGTGGTTTTCTCCCAATGCAAGTTCTTGAGACCCCATTCAACGACAACATCAGTGAGCTGAAAAGCAGCGTACAAACCAACTACAATGGCCAACAACATGAACAACGACATGATCAGGCCGCGCTTGTATCCTTTATAGGCGCCATAAGCCAACGGCGCAAAAAGAAAGAGGTCTAAAAGATTCATGGCCGAAAATTAAGAGAAAGTTTGTAATCTTGCGCTATGCTGAGTCCATTCAACGACGAATATTTCATGAAGCAAGCCTTTTTAGAGGCTCAAAAAGCTTTTGACGCAGACGAAGTGCCGGTTGGCGCGGTCATCGTGTGCAAAAATCAAATTATTGCGCGCGGCCACAACCTCACCGAGCAACTCACAGACGTTACTGCCCATGCGGAAATCCAAGCAATTACCGCTGCGGCGCAATATCTAGGCGCTAAATACCTCAAAGAATGCACGCTATTTGTGACCTTAGAGCCTTGCTGCATGTGCGCGGGCGCTTTGTATTGGTCTCAGATAGACCGCGTCGTTTTTGCGGCCCGAGATGCCAAAAGAGGTGCGAGTGCAACGGGTACAAGTTTGTATCATCCGGCGACCATCGTAGAAAATAGCGTGATGGAGGCCGAATGCAGCCAGTTACTCAAAGATTTTTTTGCCAGAAAACGCTAAGCACAAGCAAAGCGCTTAGTCGTAGAGGGTGTCGTGGAGAATTTCCATTGTTTTGTCGAGGTCAAAACCCGATAAATGAATTTGCGCGTATTGAATCAGGATGCGCAAAGCTTCCTTATATAACAAGTTACTGCTCAATTCTTGTTCTGGATTAGGCCAAAATTGAACCTTTAAAAAGTGTACAAGTGCTGGGTCTTGAATAGAGGTGGCACCACCCTGCGAGGCCTGACAAAAGCTACCCTTTTGCAAGTCAAAAATAGCGGCTTGCTCCTCTTCTACTAACGGCGCATAGCCTAAAAGCATGAGGTATTGTGCCAAAAATTGCGTCGGGAATTTCCTTTCTGCATCGGTCGTTTCTAAATGCACCAACTGATCGCGGATAAAATAAAAGAGCTTAGGATCGGGGCCTTGATGCCGCAGCGTTTGCTGGAGGATGTCTGTCATGAAGAAAACCAACAATACCTTTTGCGGGCGCTCAAAAAGGACCTGTGGTGTCCAGGCGAAGTCGAGTTGATTGACAATGCCGAGGTCGGATTCAGGTCTTTTGAAATAGCTAATTTCATAGAGCCCCATTTGGTTGAGCGCCTTGCGTTTCTTGAGCGCGCCTTTGAAAATAAACGACTGAAAGCCGCGCTCGAGCGTATAAAAATGCAAGATCATGCTACTCTCCGAATAGGCTTGCTTATCGAGGAGTAGCCCTAGTTCTTTAGCTTTCAAGATTTTGTTTTGGCCCTAAAGTCAATTTTGTAATAGAAAATCGGGAAGAAGCCCAATTGGGTTTTCTCTGCAAAAGGCTCAAAGTTAGGATCGTTGATTTCTTGAGGTGTTAGCGCAGGTTTGTAAGCCAAGGTCAATAGGTTTTTAGTTCCTAAGATATTGACTAAATCCAAACCAAACTCGTGGGTAACACGGTCTGCATTTTTACGCCAAGAAATTTTGAGGTCGGCACGGAAGTAATCTCTAAACTGACGCTCATTGAACATAGAATCCATGAAGATGATTTCTTTGGAGTCATTGGTAGCTGCGATGTCGACAAAGCCATAGCGCTTGCCACCTGCTGCGGTTACCTTTCCGCCAATTCCGATGATACTGCGCTCGCCTACTTTGAATTCTTTTCCTCCGAGAAGGTTGGCAACGTAATTGCCGTTGTAAGAGGTGTTACGCCAAACGAGGTCGGAGCCACGGTAACGAGAGTCATAGACGGTTCCGGAGAACAAGAAGAAGAAAGATTTATCGAAATACTTCTGAACGGTTAGCTCCAAACCATAGTTGTAGCCATCGCCTGTATTTTGTAATTGATCGACAAACAAACGCGAGAAACCACTACCCACGTTGATCATCGAGAAAGAAGATGGCGCAACGGTAACTGGAATGTTGTAGAGGTATTGGTAATAAGCTTCTGTTTTGATATTGAAGCCTTTATTGAATGATTTTTCATAGCCAATACCTGAATGCGCACTGCGCGAGAAATCCATGTTGATGTTGCTGTTCGGATTATTGGTTCCTGGCAAGACTTTATAAGCATAAGTGTAATAAGGCTGAATCATGCTGTGCAAACCGCCGCCCGCAAAAATGGCCTGACCTTTGTCCATGCGGTATTTCCAACCCAAACGTGGTTCAAACGGGCTGATGCTATTGGTGAGCGTGAAATACTGTGCGTGAACCCCGGCCGTGACATCCATGTGGTCAGAAATGCGCCATTTCCATTGCACAAAAGGCTGAATAATAGCAGCTGTTCCTTTGTAATCCCAACGCAATTCGTAATTGTCCGGGACATCGAGGTTGTAAAGACAAGAATCAAGGAAATTCATGGAGATTAAATCAAAACTGAGCCCTGCCTTGAGCAAATGCTGCTTGTTGATTTTATGGTTGATTGCTGTGTAACCACTGATTTTTTGCACTTGAAACTTATAGGCCATCATCGGATAAATGGAATCAAAAACAATTTCATTTAATAAGGTATCAAGTTTTCTATCTCGGAGGTAATTGTGATTTGTGCGTTGGATCTCCTGGCTATAGGCCAAAGTTGTTGAGATGAATGTTTTCTCGCTCAGGCTCTTTTTGTAATTCAAACCAGAAGTGATCATGCTGGTACCGAAATACTGATCGCGGTCACCTTCACCATATAAATCTTCGGTGTATTCTTTGAAACCTGAAATTTCAATAGCGATGTCTGAACCACCACCCATTCCGAAGAAAGACAATTGGCCGCCATTTTTAAGTATCCAATTGAATTTAAACGCGCCATCAAAATACTTAGGAATGGCATCTGTACCTAAATTGATATTTAGCTTTTGGAAAATGGTAAGAGTAGAATAACGCCCCATGACCAAATAGCTCGACTTGCTGTTTTTGCTGAGTGGGCCTTCAGCTAAGAATTCCGTACCTAACAAACCGAATTGCCCAGTGAATTCATGTTGGTTGCTGTTACCGCTTCTTAATTTCAAGTCAAATACACCAGACAAACTATTGCCGTATTCAGCTGGGAAGGCACTCATGAAGAAGTCAGAATTGCCTAAAATTTTATTGTTCAAGAGCGAAACCGGGCCACCTGAGGTACCGGAAATAGCAAAGTGATTCGGATTAGGAATGTCGATACCTTCTACACGGTAGATGACACCAAGCGGAGAGTTCCCGCGCACCACGATATCGTTGCGGGAGTCATCGGCGCCATTGACGCCGGCAAAGTTTGAAGCCATGCGCGCTGGGTCCATGCGGGAACCAGGATAACGGTTGGTTTCTTCTACGCTAAATTGCTGGGCAGAGAGCACGGCCATTTCGTTGAGTACCTCTCCTTGTTTGCGGCCCACAACACGCACGTCTTGTTGTTGGGATACTTTTTCTTGTAACGGAATTTGAACGATAAGCTCCCTTCCGGATGTCACCTCCACAGTAAGCGTTCGCGCATCGTAAAAAGGTGCAGAAGCATCTAATTGATGTTTTCCAACGGGCACCTTCACAATGGCAAAATCACCATCTGCACCGGCTGCAGCCATGTATTTTTGGCCATTGACTTCAATGACAATTTTGGCGCCGGCGAGGGGGAAATTAGACTCGCTGTCGAATACTTTTCCGCGCACAGTTTGGGTAGGTAGCTGCGCGAAAATCAATAGGTTTAGAAAGGAAAAAAGGGCTAGTAATTGTAGTTTCATGGTTAGCAATTTGAAAACGAATATAAATAATTTTGTCCAAAAACGCGCTTTGGCAACTTTTGCATGGTTTTTGTCTATTGGCGGTTTATCATTAACTTTAGAAAAAATTTAACATGAAAACTATCGCTCTATTTACTTTACTTGTTGTTGCTCAACTCGGTTTTGCACAAAAAGCAGCGCTCACTTGGTACACCGACGTCAATGAAGCCAGCGCCATCGCTAAAAAGGAAAACAAACCAATGATGTTATTTTTTACTGGTTCTGACTGGTGCGGCTGGTGTGTTCGCCTTCAAAAAGAAGTGTTTAATACCCCCGAATTTGAAACTTGGGCTAAGGCAAATGTTATTCTTGTTGAGCTTGACTTCCCGAAATATAAACCACAAAGTGAAGAAATTAAAATACAAAACCGCACCCTCCAACAACAATTTGCAGTGCGTGGCTACCCTACTTGCTGGTTTGTTCGTCCTGAAAAAATGAGCGATGGCAAAACCAATTTAGTGCAAATCGGATCTAAAGGCTACGAAGCTGGAGGCCCTGCCAATTGGACTACCGGCGCAGGAATGCTCATCAAGCCAAACTAAAATCAAGCGTTTTATTCGAATTTCAGATCTGAAAATTCGTCGTAATTAAAACCCCTGGATGCCAAGAAGCGAAACAACTTTTGCTTGCGCATCCAGGGGTCTTTTTCTTTAACCAATTCGCGCCACTTTCTATTGGCTACGTCTTGAAGAATCCCAAAGTAATCTTCTTTATACAACGCCTCTATTGCTTTTTCAAGCAATGAAGCATCTATTTTTTTGAGTTTCAAGCCCTGCTTGATCTTTTGAACACCCCAGTGCTTGATGCGCAGTTTGCCTGTAGCATAAGCAATTGCAAAGCGTTCGTCGTCTAGAAATTTGTTGTCCAGGAGTGAGCTGAGTACTTGTAGGATTTCGCCGTCTTCGGCGCCCATGCGCTTGAGTTTCTCGATGACTTCCGAGCTACAGCGCTCCTGATAAGCACAAAATGCCTCAGATTTCTGAAGCATTTGTGTAAGGTCGTAGGCACGTGGGGCCGACATTTAGAGTGGTATTTCGTTGTTCTCTTTGTCGACGAAGGTGTACTGCAATAAGTGATGTGCAGTAACGCCACGCACAGGAATCCAGGTTTTGAATTTAAATAGCCATTGCAATTGGCGGCTCCAGAGTCCGTTTTTGAAAAAAGCCTCTAGGTAAGGGTGCACCAATACGGTTACACCACGCATACCGCGGTCGTTGATGAGGTAAGCTAAGTTGTTTTCGATTTCTTCGGCAAACAAAATGCTGGCCTGAACTTCGCCGCTTCCGTTACAGGTAGGGCAAGTTTCATGGGTTTGGATATCGGTTTCTGGGCGCACGCGTTGACGTGTGATTTCGATGATACCAAACTTAGAAGGTGGAATCATGTTGTGCTTAGCACGGTCTGATTTCATGAACTCCTTCATTTTGTCGAAGAGGATCTTGTTGTTCTCGCGGTCGTGCATGTCGATGAAGTCGACGCAGATGATGCCGCCCATGTCGCGGAGTTGCAAGACGCGCGCTACTTCTTCTGCTGCCTCGATGTTGGTAGCGAGTGCATTGGATTCTTGGCCATCGGCGCCTTTGCGATTGCCGCTATTGACGTCGATGACGTGCATGGCTTCGGTGTGCTCAATAATGAGGTAGCCACCACTGGCCAATGGTACTTTTTTACCAAATAAGGTTTTGATTTGCTTATTGATGCCAAAACGTTCAAAAATACCAATGCGGTTGTCGTAATGACGGACGATTTTCTCGCGGCCTGGTGCAATTTCTGAAATGTAGTCCTTCATTTGAAGGGCCATTGTTTCGTCGTTGACATGTATATTGGTAAAGTTTCCATTGAGGAGGTCTCTCAAAATGGAATTGGTGGTATTGAGTTCTCCGAGCACGCGTTTAGGCGGCTGCGCACCTTTAAGGTTGGCATGGAGTGTGCGCCATTTTTCTAGAAGGTTGCTGAGGTCTGCCTCGAGGTCGGAGGTAGATTTGTTTTCGGCAACGGTACGAATAATGACACCAAAGTTCTTGGGCTTGATGCGGTCCATGAGGTCTTTAAGGCGCTCCTTTTCGGCGCTATCCTTGATTTTTTGACTCACGGAGATTTTCTCGGAAAATGGTACGAGTACTAGATAACGGCCAGCGAGCGTCACTTCGGAGCTCAAGCGTGGGCCTTTTTGGGAAATTGGTTCCTTGGCTACCTGAACAAGGATAGCTTGAGAAGAGGAAAGGGTATTTGAAACCTTACCTTCTTTGGCAATTTCTTTTTCTAGTTTAAAGTATTGGAGGTCTGCAACGTTTTGCTTTCCATTGATGCTGTCTTTTACGTACTTTGAGAAAGATACGTATTGTGGGCCGAGGTCGTGGTAATGCAAGAAAGCATCTTTTTCATAACCGACATCAACGAAAGCCGCGTTTAGGCCATTGGCAACACGACGTACCCGTCCGAGATAGATGTCGCCTACGGAGAAGTCTGTGTTGCCGCGATCTTCGTGCAACTCAATTAACTTCCCGTCGCGTAGCAATGCTATCCAGACGCCGTTTGAACGGGCGTCTACAACGAGTTCTAAATTCACTTGAAATTGTTTATAGGGTGAAACAATGAAAGCTCAAAGAAAAATCAATGAGCTCTCTATGCGTTTACATAAATGAAAGAAGGATTATTTCTTCTTCTTGTGGCGATTCTTTCTGAGTCTTTTTTTACGCTTGTGCGTCGCCATCTTGTGTCTTTTTCTTTTCTTACCGCTTGGCATAATGAGAAGGTGTTATATGTTTAGTACTTTGTTACAAAAAAAATGCACCCCCGTTAAGGGAGTGCAAAGGTAATACAAATTTCAGAAAAAAAGAAAACTTATTTTACTTTAACCTTGTTCTTCACCTCGTCAACAAAGGTTTTAGAAGGCTTGAAAGATGGGATGTTGTGTGCTGGAATGATGATGGTAGTGTTCTTAGAGATGTTGCGACCTGTTTTCTGCGCGCGCTCCTTGACCACAAAACTTCCAAACCCACGTAGGTACACGTTTTTTCCGTCAGCCATAGAAGCTTTGATGTTGTTCATAAAGGCTTCTACTGCACGAAGTGCTTCTGCTCTTTCCAATCCGGTTTCTTCTGCAATATTTGCAACGATATCCGCTTTTGTCATATCTCTGAGTTAATTGATTAGGTGATTAATTGCGGGGGCAAAAATACTCCACAGAAAGTATATATGCGTAATTTTCGGACAAAATTTCTAAAATAAATTATGCAGGTACTCCGACAAGCACTTCAAGAATGGTACAATAGTCACCAAAGAGACCTGCCGTGGAGACACACCAACGACCCATATGCCATTTGGCTCAGTGAAATCATTTTACAGCAAACAAGAGTCGATCAAGGCTTGCCATATTACCAAAGATTTCTCAGTAATTATCCTGATGTACTGCAACTTGCAGCTGCCACTCAGCAAGAGGTGCTCAATTTATGGCAAGGGCTCGGTTATTATAGCCGTGGCCGAAATTTACATGCCACAGCGCAGCAAATTGCACAGGACTACAGCGGTGTATTTCCAGACACCCACGAAGGTTTGTTGAAACTCAAGGGAGTGGGCCCATATACAGCAGCTGCCATCGCTTCTTTTGCCTATAATTTGCCACATGCGGTTATTGACGGCAATGTTTTTAGGGTTTTGAGTCGGTATTTTGGCATTGAAGCGCCGATCAATTCTACTGAAGGGAAACCTATTTTTGAAGCGCTGGCTAAAGAATTACTTGACCAAGGCAACCCTGCGTTGCACAACCAAGCCATTATGGAATTTGGGGCCTTGCAATGCAAACCGGTGTCGCCGAATTGCAGCGCTTGCCCCGTTTTAACCACTTGTAGTGCCCATCGCAACAACCAAGTAGCGCTGCTTCCTATCAAACTCAAAAAAGTGAAAGTCAGAAAACGCTTTTTTGTCTACCACCTTCAACAAAACGCACAAAAGCAACTCGCATTTCAAAAAAGAGGCCCTAAAGATATTTGGGAAGGGCTATTTGAATTTCCTTTGACCGAATTCGCCGATGAAAACCAATTGAAGAGCTATCTAGCCGATCAAATAATAATTGGTGGTCGGTTTCAACATATCCTAACCCATCAGCGAATTGAAGCATATTTTGTCGTTGATCCAAATTGGAATCAAATGCATTCAGATGTCATTTTTCTAGACCTAGCAGGCCTCCAAGACCATCCGATTCCGCGTTTGATCGATAAATTTTTAATTGCGCACAGCAACGAATTATTTTAAGGGTAGCAGCTTCATTCTTTTTAACTTTGTACAAATTCATCGACATGTTAGTTCTGACTAAAAAATCTAAAAATGCAACTCATTCAGTTGTTCGCTTTGTTGCAAAAACGGACAACTCCAAAGAATTTGAGTACTATAAAACCAAAGAGGGCTTTGAATTTGAAATCCAAGAAGGTCAAACTCATGAGCAAATTCGCATTCATGCACATACCATTGAAAAGCACTTGCACGACACTCAAGTTTCGCTTTTGCTAGAAAATGGAACTTCCGATGAAGCCTATGCGCTACTCGAAGGGCTATTGTTGTCTAGCTACCGCTTCACCCAGCATTTTAGCAAGCCTGAAACGGCTAAGTTTAATGAGGTTGTTGTCAAAGCAGGTGTGACGCAAGCGCAAATCACCGAACTTGAAAACATGGCAAAGGCTGTTTTTAAAACCCGCGATTTAGTCAATACACCGGTGTCTCACCTCAATGCAGAGCAACTTGCACAAGCTGTAGTAGAAATGGGGAAAGAAGCCAATTTTGACGTGAAAGTGCTCGAGGAAACGCAAATTGAGACCCTCAAAATGGGTGGCTTATTGGCTGTCAATAAAGGGTCTATTGATCCGCCTACATTTACAATTGCCGAATACAAACCAAAAAACGCCAAAAACAAACAGCCAATTGTATTGGTCGGAAAAGGCGTGGTCTACGATACAGGTGGCTTGAGCTTAAAGCCAACTCCAGGCAGTATGGACACCATGAAAGGCGATATGGCTGGTGCCGCTACCATGGCTGCAGTTGTCTATCTTGCTGCTTTGCAAAAATTACCAGTCCATGTTGTTGCTTTGTTGCCAGCAACCGACAACCGACCAGGTGGTAATGCTTATGCGCCAGGAGATGTCATTACGATGTTCGACGGCACCACCGTTGAAGTACTAAATACCGATGCCGAGGGCCGCATGATCCTCGCCGACGCTCTGGCTTACTCTAAAAAGTTTGATCCGGCATTGGTGATTGACGCTGCAACTTTAACGGGTGCTGCTTTGCGCGCTATTGGCACAGAGGCAAGTATCATTATGGGTAATGCCGCCGATCAAATATTTGAGCAACTCGAACAAAGTGGCAATGCAGTGCATGAGCGTGTGGTGCGCTTCCCTTTCTGGGACGACTACAAAAAACACATGAAATCCAAAATTGCCGATCTCAAAAATATCGGAGGACCAAACGCAGGCATGATTTCAGCAGGTAAATTTTTAGAGCATTTCGTAAGTGCTCCATACATTCACATGGATATCGCCGGGCCAGCTTGGCTAGACGCAGCTGAAAACTACAAAGGCGACGGCGGAACCGGCGCGGGCGTGCGCTTGCTTTACCACTTTCTAAAAACCAACAACATTTAATGGAAAAAGAAACCAAAGATAAAGAGGTAAAAGACAAAGAACCAGTTAACAAAAACTTGATCAAAGTCGGCATCACCATCGGTGACCTCAACGGTGTTGGACCCGAAATTATCGTAAAAGCCCTCCACGACAACCGCATTCTAACGGATATCGTTCCGGTTGTGTACGGATCAAACAAAGTGATTTCGCATTACAAGAAACAACTCAATTTGCAAGAATTCAATTACTTGTCTTGCAAGAGTGCCGCCGACATCAACCCTAAAAAAGTGAACATTATCAATGTTTGGCAAGAAGAAGTTACAGTTGAACCAGGTGTATCCAATGCCGATGGTGGTAAGTATGCCTTGCTGTCTTTAGAAGCCGCCACCCGCGACCTCGCCGATGGAAAAATTGATGTGCTTGTTACGGCTCCTTTTTCAAAAGAAAACGTCGCCAAAGCGGGCTTCAACTTTCCTGGCCATACCGAATATCTTGCAGAGATGTCTGGAGCCAAAGAAGCACTAATGGTGCTTGTTTCTGGCAACCTGCGCGTTGCTTTGGTCACGACACACATTCCCATTAAAGACATTTCGAGCAAGCTTCAAAAAGACCTTATCGTTTCTAAAATTGAAGCATTTGAGCAAAGCTTGAAAAAAGATTTTGGGCTAATTAGACCACGAATTGCTGTTTTTGGACTGAATCCGCACGCCGGTGAAAACGGAAAAATTGGCGAAGAAGAACAACAAACCATCATTCCTGCGATACAAGCAGCTAAAAATAAAGGCATCCTCGCTTTTGGACCTTACCCGGCTGACGGCTTTTTTGGGTCGCCGCTCCGTCAACAATTTGACGGCGTGTTGGCCATGTACCACGACCAAGGCTTAACGGCATTTAAGGCGCTTTGCTTCGACGATGGCGTCAATTTTACAGCTGGCCTGCCAATTGTGCGCACTAGCCCCGACCACGGTACCGCTTTTGACATAGCTGGCAAAATGGAAGCCGACGAACAAAGCCTGCGTAGCGCTATATTTTTAGCCGTAGATATTTACCGCAAAAGAAAAGTTTTCAAGGAGATACACGCCAATCCATTGGCTGTTTCACAGGATGAAAAAGGAAAGAAGGAACAAGATCGTTCCAACTGATTTTAAAAATCCAAAATAAATCCTTAATTTTGCCCTTTCGTTTTCGTCAGTGAAACATTCATTATGAAAAGTCCGTTCGCCATACCCTTCGTAGGATTAAAGATAGGGCTCCATGAGTTTGAATTCGACATTGACAAATCGTTCTTTGAATCATTGCCTTATTCGCTCATCGAAAATGGTCGGCTCATCGCCTACCTAGAGTTAGAAAAGAAAGAAACTATGCTGATTGCTAATATAGAAATCGATGGTTTTGTCTTTACTGATTGCGATCGCTGTTCAGAGCCATTAGCACAAGAAATAGAAGGAGACCTAACCCTCTATTATACCTTCGGAGAAGAAGAATCCGAAGATGAAAATCTTATTGTTATTGCGCCTGAAAGCTATCAAATTGACCTAACCCAACCTTTGTATGAGCTTATTAGCCTTTCTTTACCCGCCAAAATGGTGCACGAAGACGGCGACTGCAATGAAGAAATGGTGGAATTAATCAACAAATACCAACAACCTTCTTCCGATTCAAAAACCGATGAAGACGACGACATAGACCCACGGTGGTCTGCACTTAAGAATTTAAATTAATAGATATAAATTAACAAAAATGGCGCATCCTAAACGAAGAATATCGACCACACGTCGTGACAAACGTAGAACGCACAAAAAAGCGACTGCAAGCAATGTTGCTACTTGCCCTACAACTGGACAACCACACTTGTTTCACCATGCTCATTGGCATGAAGGCAAACTCTACTACAAAGGAAAAGTTGTAGCTGAGAAAACAACAGACTCCATCGAGGAGGCTTAGTCAGCTCTAATTTTCTCCCATGAAGATTGGGCTTGATGTCTCCGGTGGCGATTTCGCTCCGCAAGCGACAATTGATGGTGCATTATTAGCCAAACAAGCTTTGGGTAATGATGTCACTATTGTTTTGTTTGGTGACGAACTCCAAATTCAAAAAGAATTAGCGAGTCGTGGTCAGAGCGCTGCGTTGTTCGAAATCATTCACGCGCCTGAAGTAATTACCTACCACGATCATCCTACCCGAGCGCTACCTAAAAAGCCCAACAGTTCTATCGCTGTTGGTTTTGAAATGCTCGCAAAAGGACTCATCGATGTATTTGCCAGCAACGGCAACACCGGTGCTATGCTCGTAGGTGCCATGTACAAACTCAATACCATTCCTGGCGTAATCCGTCCGTGTATCACCTCTACTTTGCCCACCATTAACGGAGGGCAATCTGTGTTACTCGATGTTGGCTCCAACGCCGATTGTAAGTCAGACGTACTATATCAATTTGCTGTTTTGGGCGCAGTTTATGCAGCCAATGTCTTAGGTCTTGAAAATCCAAAAGTAGCTTTGCTCAATATCGGTGAAGAAGATTCAAAAGGCAACTTACTTTCAATAGCCACCTACAAATTACTATCCGAATCCGACGAACTCAATTTTACGGGTAACATCGAAGGCCGCGACCTCTTTACAGGTGTTGCCGATGTCATTGTCTGTGATGGCTTCACCGGCAATATCGTACTCAAAGAAGCGGAAGGTATTTTTACATTAATGAAGCAACGCGGTATACAAGACGAATACTTCGACCGCTTCAATTACGAAAACTACGGCGGCACGCCTATTCTAGGTGTCAAAGGAAACGCTATTATCGGACACGGCATTTCTAACGATATCGCCGTCAAAAACATGATTCTCCACGCGTACAACGTCGTGAGTTCAAACCTAACAGAAAAAATTAACCAAGCTTTTAACTAACATGGGTAAAATCACCGCTGCTATTACCGCAGTTCAGGGCTATGTGCCTGAACATATTTTATCAAACGACGATTTAGCCAAGTTGGTTGATACTTCTGATGAATGGATCATGAGCCGCACCGGCATCAAAGAACGCCGCATCATGAAAGATGGCGCAAGTTCTGATATGGCCGCTGCAGCAGTTAAAACTTTACTTGAGAAAAAAGGCATCGATCCTTTAGAAATAGAATTAGTCATTGTGGGTACGGTAACCCCCGACCACCCTTTCCCAAGCACTGCCAACATCGTTTGCGATAAAGTGGGCATGAAAAACGCTTGGAGTTTTGATGTCAATGCAGCATGCTCAGGCTTTTTATATGCTTTGTCTACAGGTTCGCAATTCATTGAATCAGGAAAACACAAAAAAGTTTTGGTTATTGGCGTCGATAAAATGACTTCGATCATCGATTACCAAGACCGCACCACATGCGTTATTTTCGGCGACGGCGCTGGTGCCGTTTTGCTAGAGCCAAATGACGAAGGCAACGGTGTCATGGACTTCATCCTAAGAAGCGATGGTGCCGGGCGTCAGTATTTACAACAACCAGCCGGTGGTTCTTATATGCCAGCTTCTATTGAAACAGTAGAAAACCGTTTGCACTACGTCAAGCAAGAAGGCCAAGCTGTTTTCAAATTTGCCGTTACGAACATGGCCGATGTCTCAGCCGAAATTATGGAACGCAATCAGTTAACAAGCGACGACGTCAGTTGGTTGGTGCCGCATCAGGCTAACCTCCGCATCATAGATGCAACTGCCAACCGCATGGGTCTGACCAAAGAAAAGGTCATGATCAATATTCAGCGTTACGGTAATACAACCGCAGGAACTTTGCCACTTTGCTTATGGGATTACGAAAGTCAGCTGAAAAAAGGTGACGTCCTAATCCTGTCCGCATTCGGTGGTGGTTTCACTTGGGGAGCTATTTACCTCAAGTGGGCCTACAATTCATAATTAAATTAACTTTGAAAAAAATTAGACCATGAATTTAGAAGAGATCAAAGACCTTATCAAGTTGGTGTCCAAATCCGGACTCGGCAAAGTTGAAATCGAAAGAGAAGGTTTTCGCATTTCAATCAAAGGCAGTCAAACTGAGCCAATTATGTATCAAGCTGCTCCAATGGTAGCTGCTCCTGTGGCTGCTGCTCCGGCACCAGTTGCAACCAGTGCTGCTCCGGCAAGCACAGATGCCAGTAGCAACGACGACAGCAAATACATCACGGTCAAATCCCCAATGATCGGTACATTCTACCGTACACCAGGGCCTGACAAAGACGCATTTGTTAATGTGGGCGACAGCATTCAGAAAGGAGACAAAGTTTGTATCATTGAAGCCATGAAAACTTTCAATGAAATTGAATCTGAAATCTCTGGTAAAATTGTTAAAGTACTCGTAGACAACGCGAGCCCTGTAGACTACGATCAGCCATTATTCTTGGTAGATCCAGCTTAAAAACCAACACATGTTTAAAAAAATATTGATTGCCAATCGCGGCGAAATTGCGCTGCGCGTGATTCGCACCTGTAAAGAAATGGGCATCAAAACGGTGGCCGTTTATTCTACCGCAGACAAAGACAGCTTGCCTGTACGTTTTGCTGACGAAGCTGTGTGCATTGGGCCACCAACGAGCGCTTTGTCTTATCTGAGCATCCCCAACATCATTGCAGCTGCAGAAATTACCAACGCCGATGCCATCCATCCAGGCTACGGGTTTCTTTCTGAAAACGAAAAATTCTCGAAAGTTTGTCAGGAACACGGTATCAAATTCATTGGTGCTTTGCCTGAGCAAATTGCCGGAATGGGGGACAAAGCAACTGCCAAAGCAACCATGATTGCGGCTGGTGTGCCTTGTATTCCAGGATCTACAGGTCTATTAAAAGACCTAGCCGATGCCTTTGTAACGGCCGAAGTTGTAAAATACCCTGTCATACTCAAAGCAACCGCGGGTGGTGGTGGAAAAGGCATGCGCATCGTCTGGAAAAAAGACGAAATGGAAGCCGCCTGGGATTCCGCTCGTCAAGAAGCCGGCGCAGCTTTTGGCAACGACGGCATCTACATGGAAAAATTCATTGAAGAGCCGCGCCACATCGAAATTCAAATTGCCGGCGATCAATACGGAAACGCTTGTCACCTCTCTGAGCGCGACTGTTCTATTCAACGTCGCCATCAAAAATTAGTAGAAGAAACACCTTCGCCATTCATGACCGACGAACTTCGCGAAAGAATGGGCGAGGCCGCAATTAAAGCTGCAAAAGCAGTAAAATATGAAGGCGTTGGTACCGTTGAGTTTTTGGTCGACAAAAACCGCGACTTCTACTTCATGGAAATGAATACGCGTATTCAGGTAGAGCACACCATTACCGAAGAAGTCATCAATTTTGACCTCATCAAGGAGCAAATTAAAATTGCTGCTGGAGAAAAAATATCTGGTAAAAATTACTACCCTACCATGCACGCTATTCAGTGTCGCATCAATGCCGAAGATCCATACGCAGATTTCCGTCCAAGCCCAGGAAAAATTACAGATTACCACTGCCCAGGCGGACACGGTGTACGCATAGATGCTCACGTATACGCAGGCTATTCTATTCCACCGTACTATGATTCCATGATTTCTAAATTAATCGTGGTTGCACAAACCCGTGAAGAAGCCATCTTAAAAATGAAGCGTGCCCTGAGTGAATACGTGATCGGCGGCGTCAAAACCACCATCCCTTTCCATCAAAAACTCATGGACAATCCGGATTTTAACGCTGGTAACTTCACCACCAAATTCATGGATACATTTGAATTTTAAATTAAGGCTTCTTCGGAAGCCTTTTTTATTTATTTAAAAGGCAACGCATTAGTTGGTATTTCGTTATGCTTTTGCTAAATTTAGCAAGCTAAAACTAAACGAACGAAACACTACTACTCAAAATGCGCATCATTGCCTTCATTGGGCTTATGCTCGCTTTGGTATTTAATGCCCAAGCACAGTATTGCACCACTGCCACCAGCACCACTGCTATTACACCAACTAGCACCCCTCAAAACACTGCAACTTTTCCTGCAGGAACAGCGCCTGTTTTTACATTTACAGGTAACGCTGGTTGCACTTATACCTTTACAACATGTGGCCTTAGTTCGGTCGACACCTATTTACGCATCTACAATTCGGCTGTTACTTTAGTACAAGGTTGGGACGACCAGTGTGGCCTTCAGACCAACGCAGTTTGGACTTGCCCAACTACTGGTGCCTACAGCATTCAACTCTCCCAATTTGTTTGCGGGCCACTAGCCGGCTCAGCAACGATGTCATATTCCGTAAGCTGCCCAACACCGCCTTGTACCAACCCTGTGGTCAATGCGGGTAACGACGTCATCATTTGTGCTGGAGCATTAGGGCAACTTTCAGGGACAGTAACCGCAGGAAGTGGTTCAACAGGTGGTAGCGGCGGTGTCATGGTAGTGACAATTAGCGGTGCAGGTTGGCTCGACATGGTTTCCTGGACACTCACGAATGCGGCCGGATCTACAGTGGGTTCAGGCGGTCCATATGCATTAGGATCAACCAACACCATCACCATTGCAACACCAGGCGCAGGGCCTTACAGTTTTTACCTAGAAACTCAAGGCATCATCTGTGACAACACGGCCAACTATAACATCACTTGCAATGGCACTAGTGTGGCATCTGGTTCTGTTGGGCCTTGCCTTTCAACAACTATTTCAGTTGCATCTTGTACTGGCTCAACCAGCACTGCGCCAATTACCTACGTTTGGAGCCCGGCAACAGCCCTAAGTGCAACAAATATTTTAAACCCTACAGCAAGTCCTACTACAACTACAACCTACACGCTCACCGCAACACAAGGAACTTGTACGGGACAGGACCAAGTCACTGTTTATGTAAACCCTTTGCCAACTGTAAACGCCGGGCCTGATGTTTCATTGTGCGCAGGCCAAGGGTCAACAACGCTTAATGGTACGGCAAGTGCTACAGGAGGCTTTACCGGAGATATCACTGTTAACCTTTTTAGCGGTAGCAACCTAGACGAAACAACCTGGACAATTACCAATTCAGTCGGTACCGTTCTTGGTTCTGGCGGGCCATATGCGGCCGGGTCCAATAATACCGTCACCATTAGTAATCCGACGAATGCACCGTATACCTTCAATTTAGAAACACAAGGCCCTTCGAATTCAAACGTTGCAGGCTACAATATTCTTTGTGGCGGGCTCACCGGGACCTCCATTAGCGGGGGAATTGCCATCTTGACAGGTGGACAAACCATAGCTGTACCTATAGCAGGTTGTGCGGGTACGGTTACCCCAACAGTCACCTGGAGCCCCGGAGCTACTTTGTCGAGTACAAATACACTCACTACCAACGCCAGTCCAACAACAACAACTACATATACACTAACAGCAACTGCCAATGGTTGCACCAACCAAGATCAGGTCACAGTTACTGTTGGCTCACCTCCAACCGCGAGTGTCAATTCAGCAACCATTTGTTCCGGTCAAACGGCAACACTCACCGCAACACCAAGTGCACCAGGCGGAACCTATCTTTGGAGCCCTGGAGGCCAGACCACCAACACCATCAGCGTTAGCCCAACAAGCACCACCAATTACAGTGTTGTTTATACCCTAAACGGCTGTTCATCAGCAAGCACTACCGGAACAGTTACCGTGGCGCCGAGCCCAAGTGTGAGTGTTGCACCAGTTACATTCTGTCCAGGAACGAGCGTGACCCTCACCGCTACAGCAACGCCAAGTGGCGGTTCGTTTAGTTGGTCACCTGGCGGGCAAACTACAAATACGATCACCGTTAGCCCAACGGGCACTACAAGCTACAATGTAAGTTACAGCCTACCTGGGTGCCCTGCCGGAACCACAACCGGAACCGCTACCTTAGCCAATACTTTAGATTGGGCCAATATCCAATTTCCAGGCACCGCCAATATCTGCGTCGGACAAACGCTCAATATCTATGGTCAGGTATTTGAATCTGGACTTACCAACCCTACTGGTCAAGCTGCCGGAATAAGCGTTTCATACGGTATTTCAAGTAGCAATACCAACCCTGCCACATGGCCAGCAAGTGCTTGGTCTGCCACAACCTATAATCCGCTCTCTTCTATCAACCCCAACAACGACGAATACATGGCCACTCTCTCTGGCCTAGCAGCAGGAACATATTATTATGCCTTTAGTTATACCTACAATGGTTGTACTGTTTACGGCGGCTACAGCCCTACAGGCGGTGGTTTTTGGGATGGCGCCGCCAATGTCAATGGGGTAATAACTGTTTCAGCCAACATCACTCCCTCCTTTAATCAAGTTTCGGCTATTTGTGCCGGCACTACCTTAAATACACTACCTTTAAGTTCAACAAACGGTATCAGCGGAACTTGGTCTCCTGCACTAAACAACACCACAACCACTACCTATACTTTTACTCCAACGGCCGGAGTTTGCGCTACAAATACCACCATGACTATCACTGTAAATGCGCTGCCAATCCCAGGAATTACAAATAATTCGAATACAACCGAGCTCACTTGTGCCCAAACGAGTATTTCCTTAACAGCTACTGGAGGGGGTACTTATTCTTGGTCTAACGGAACAAGTAATGTCGGGACAAGCGCAAACCTAACTGTTAACACGCCTGGAAACTATATAGTAACCGTTACAAACACTTCTGGCTGTACTGCAACCTCAAGTCTAAACATTACGCAAAATATTACTGTTCCGATTGTAGGAATCAGCACCTCAGCAACACAACTCACTTGTACCACAACTTCCGCCACCTTAACGGCAACAGGTGGTGGCACCTACTCTTGGAGTAACGGCACAACAATCGTCGGAACTAGTGCAAGTTTAACCGTAACAAGCCCCGGCACATATACGGTTACAGTCACAAGTGCAAATGGTTGTACTTCTACTGTAAATCAAGTCATCACACAAAATATTACCCCTCCAACAGTCAGCATTACAAATTCGAGTGCTACTACGATACTTACTTGTTCAACCACATCCATTGATCTCACCGCCACAGGCGCAACATCCTATTCTTGGAGCAACGGCACAACGAATGTAGGGGTCAATGCGGCACTCAGCGTAACTACACCCGGTACCTACACCGTCACCGCTACCGCGGCAAACGGCTGTACCAACACATCGAGCATCAGTATTACTGAAAACATTACTTTACCTGTCGTCAATATCAGTTCTTCAAACGGTTCAGTTATTAACTGTACAATTCCTTCGCTTACCCTCACCGCTACAGGAGGAGGTACTTACGAATGGGAGTCTAAT
>CANHBA010000019.1 GCA_947458985.1 Flavobacteriales bacterium | reverse complement strand
TGACAAAGCAAACCAAAGTAATTTGCTCTACGCAGAAAAAGAATTCGACATCTCTGATGAGGTACTCGAAGAAATGGGAATAACTAAATAAATATAAAAATGAAAAATGTATTACTCGGTCTGTTTGTTGTCATCGGATTCAGCTCTTTTGCTCAGACCAAAATTGGCCATGTAGACTCTCAAAAACTTTTGGACACCTTGCCTTCACGCAAAGATGCTATCAGAAAAATTGACTCAATGAAAACTGCGGGAATGGATGAACTCCGTATCATGGACGCTGATTTTCAAAAGGCTTACCAAGATTACATGACTAACCAGGCTAGTAAGTCACCAGCTGAGCGTCAAATTATCGAAGGTCGTTTGATGCAAAAGCAACAAATGTTAGAGGCAACGCAGGCATCTTTGGAAGAAGGACTTCAAATTGTTAGCGAAGAATTGAACAAACCAATATTAGAGCGCGTTCAAAAGTCAATTGATATCGTTGCAGAGCGCAAGAAATTGAATTACGTATTAGATGTTTCGGCAACCATGTATTCAAAAGGTGGTATCGATATCACTAGCGAAGTTATTGTTGAGTTGCTTTTACTCGACGCAGCCGCAAAAAAATAAAACAGTACTTTCTGAAATGTGAAGGGCAGCCATTGGTTGCCCTTTTTTCGTTAGTTTTGAATTGTGGAAAAGCAAGGACCAATAGGTGTGTTTGACTCTGGCTACGGTGGTTTGACCGTTTTAGCTGAGCTGCGCAAGAAACTGCCCCATCAGGACTTCATTTATTTTGGAGACAACGCAAGAGCGCCTTATGGCAACCGCTCATTCGATGTTGTTTATGAATTTACACTTGAGGCAGTTAAGTTTCTATTTGAGCAAGGTTGTCCTTTGGTTATTTTAGCTTGCAACACCGCTTCAGCAAAAGCCCTCCGAACCATTCAGCAAAAAGACCTGCCTCTACTTGCGCCAAACAACCGCGTTCTTGGTGTTATTCGGCCAAGCACAGAAGTGCTCGGAGAACGCACTAAAACAGGTCACGTGGGTGTTTTGGGCACCACAGGCACCATAGCATCTCAATCTTTTCCAATAGAGTTGTCCAAATTTGCACCTGACACAGTAGTGCACCAGCTTGCTTGCCCAATGTGGGTGCCACTCATTGAGAACCAACAATACGAGCACCCGGCTGGCCGACAGTTTATAGCTGAAGATGTACAGGCTATTTTGGCGAAGAGTACGCAAATAGATACGCTCTTGTTGGCCTGTACACACTATCCTGTTTTGCAACAACAAATTGAAAATTTGGTTGGTCCGACTATACAAGTCGTGCCACAAGGTCCTATTGTCGCCGAAAAATTAGAAGCTTATTTAGTTGCGCATCCTGAAATGTCAGCGCGTTTATCAAAAAATGGTGAAGTTGCTTATTTTACATCTGAAGCAACGACGATATTCAATGAGCGCGCAAGCTCCTTTTTAGGTGGGCAAGTAAGTGCGCTTCACCATAGTTTTTAGACTTTCAACTAAAGTTTATTTTAGATCAATTGACCTTTCTGCTCATACTGGTGAGTAGCGCTTCATTGAGTGCCTTTTGGTGAGCAGGGTGAGCCGCGTAGTAGCGCAGGCTCTTTTGAAATTCAGCGCGGGTACAACCAGCTTTTTGAAGTGTTTTGTTGACCGATGCATCTAAAGCTTTCTTGTACTGACTAGGTACACCAAACTTACTTTGGTAATGGGTTTCGATGATCGTGATTTCTTCAACTAAACTGCTCATTTCGTCTAGTGGTAGGATACCAGTGGGCAATTTGTTTTGCGAACAAGCATAAAGAAATAGGAGAAATAAGAACAGTGCAAGATTTTTCATCGGGGAATAAAAAGAAGGCGCTTTCCGAGACTGTTTTCTATGATTTGTCCGTTGTTATATACACAGTTGCCGTTGACATAAGTGCTGTGAATTTGATTTGAAAACTGGTGTCCTTCAAAAGGCGACCAACCACATTTGTAAAGCAGGTTTTTTTTCTCAACTGTTGCGCTAGGTGTTGGATCGACAAGCACTAAATCGGCTGCATACCCTTCGCGGAGGTAACCGCGTTCTTTAATGCGAAATAAGGTAGCAGGTGCATGCGCCATCTTTTCGACGACGCGTTCTATGGTTATTTTACCTTCTTTAACTTTGTCTAGCATAGCCAATAAAGCGTGCTGAACAAGTGGCCCACCAGATGGTGCAGCACCATATGCTTGCATTTTTTCTTCGATAGTGTGCGGTGCATGATCGGTAGCAACGACATCTATGCGGTTGTCTAGCAAAGCCTCCCAAATACCCTCTCGGTCTGTGGCAGTTTTGACAGCAGGGTTCCATTTGATAAAGTTGCCTTTGGTGGCGTAGTCAGTATCTGAAAACCATAGGTGGTGTATACACGCTTCAGAGGTGATTTTCTTTTGTTCTAGAGGCAAGGTGTTCTCGAAGAGTTGCGTTTCTTTTGCTGTTGAAATGTGCAGTACGTGTAAGCGCGCACCAAATTTTTGTGCAAGCGCTACTGCTTTTGAAGACGACAGATAACAAGCCTCTTCACTACGGATCAGTGGATGGGCGCTTACCGGAATTTGATCGGCATATTTTTCTTGAAATGCAGCGAGATTCGCTCGAACGGTGTGTTCGTCTTCGCAGTGGGTGGCTATAAGCGCCCCCACGCGCGAAAAAAGCCCCTCTAAGACACTTTCTTTATCAACCAACATGTTTCCTGTAGACGAGCCCATAAATACCTTTATGCCGCAAATTTTTGCGGTGTCGGTTTTGAGCACTTCTTCGAGGTTGTCATTAGACGCCCCCATGAAAAAAGAGTAGTTTGCAATCGCGTTTTGAGCTGCAATCTGGTATTTGTCTTCGAGTAGTTCTTGCGTAAGCGCATTTGGAACAGTATTGGGCATTTCCATGAAGCTTGTGATGCCTCCAGCTACAGCGGCCCTAGATTCAGTGTATATATTGCCTTTGTGCGTAAGACCAGGTTCGCGGAAATGAACTTGGTCGTCTATGCAACCCGGAAGAATAAGTAAACCACTTGCGTCAATTTCGTTGACTGCTTCATTGACAGCAATTTGAGCAGCAATTTTTTCAATTTTACCGTTTGAAATGAGGATGTCGGCATTTGTTTTTCTGCCTTCGTTAATGAGAGTTCCGTTCTTTATTATTGTTTTCATTTCCATTTCATTTTGCGCATTTGCCAAACGCCAAAAAAGGCTTCTTTGAAAATACCAGTACTCATTTTGGATTCGCCAACAACCCTGTCTACAAAGGTGATAGGAATTTCTTTGACTTTAAAGCCGAGTTTTACTGCGGCGTATTTCATGCAGATTTGAAAGGCGTAACCCTTGAAGGGGATGCGGTCTAAAGGTATTTTTTCAAGTACCTTATGGTGGTAACATTTAAAACCAGCGGTGGTGTCTTTGATATTGATCCATAAAATGAGTCGGACATAAACGCTGGCAAAATAGCTCATTAAGATACGTTTAACAGGCCAATTCCGGACTTTTCCACCGCGAACATATCGCGAACCAATAGCGCAATCAGCCCCGTTTTCACAGGCAGCAACAAGGCGAGGTAGGTCGGTAGGGTTGTGCGAGAAGTCGCAATCCATTTCGATGATGTAAGTGTAGTCGCGGTCGAGGGCCCACTTGAAGCCGTGTATATAGGCGGTGCCTAAACCCAACTTTCCCGGTCTTTTTTCTAGAAAAACAGTGGGGTGTCTTTCCATGAGGGCTTCTATTTGTGCTGCAGTGCCATCGGGGGAGTTGTCGTCGATAAAAAGTATATGATAACCCTGTTGCAGCTCCGTAACGGCCAAAATCATTTTAGAAATGTTTTCGAGTTCGTTATAGGTAGGAATGATGATGAGGGTTCTAGGGCTGGCCATATCTAATTTGAACGAAATTAACGAAGAAAAGTGACAAAAAAAAACCGCCACATGGACGGTTTTTAAATAGATGTAGTTAAAGACTATGCTTCTTCTTCTTCTTCGTCGTCTCCGGCATCAGCGCCTTTAACAGCTCCACGAGCCATTTTGACTGAAACAACCACTGCGTTTGCAGGATCTAGGATTGTAACACCTGGAATTTCAATGCTGTTTACACGAATAGACTGACCAATGCGAAGTTTGGTGATGTCTAAGGTAATGGCATCTGGTAAAGCGCTAGGCAAACCAATACATTGTAATTGACGGAATACGGTCATGAGTTTACCACCAGCCATTACACCACGAGATGAACCTGTGATGCGAACAGGAAGTTTAACACGAACCTCTTTGTTTTCGTCTAGTTCGTAGAAATCGACGTGTTGGATGGTGTCTTTAGTTGGGTGTTGTTGCAACTCGCGAATGATACCTACCGCTTTTTTGCCTTCGATGTCGAGTGCAACCTGATAAACCTCAGGAGAAAAAACGATTTTGTCAATTGCTGTTCGCTTTACTGCGAAGTGAGTTTGCTCACCTTGTCCGTAAAGCACACAAGGAACTAAGCCTGCATTGCGCAATGCCGTAGCATCCTTTTTCCCTACGTTCGCTCGGAGCGAACCGCTCAAATGTGCTGTTTTCATGTTATATATTTAATTAAGAGATTACAAAATGGGAACTGATCGATTCGTTGTTGACCAAGCGCTTAATGACATCTGCGAAAAGGTCGGCAACACTTACCACACGAATTTTGTCGCTGTGTTTTTGGAGTGGAATGGTGTCGGTAACGATGAGTTCGGTGAGTTTGGAAGCGTTGATACGCTCAAATGCCGGCCCACTTAAGACGGCATGGGTTGTAAAAGCGCGAACGCTTTTGGCGCCTTTTTCAATGAGTAAGTCAGCTGCAGTGGTGAGTGTGCCTGCGGTGTCGCACATGTCGTCGATGATCACGACGTCTTTACCCATGACATCGCCAATGACGGTCATTTCGGCAATTTCGTTGGCTTTTTTGCGGTGTTTGTGACAAAGTGCTAAACCACAATTTAGATTTTTAGCATAGGAGTTGGCGCGCTTCGCACCACCGGCGTCAGGAGCTGCCACAACTAAATTTTGCTGATCAAGTTTTTCCACTTCTTTGAGGAATAGCGTTGAAGCAAAGAGGTGGTCTACGGGAACCTCGAAGAAGCCTTGGATTTGGTCTGCGTGGAGATCCATGGTCATGACGCGGTCTACGCCTGCAGCCATGAGCATGTTAGCGACAAGTTTAGCGCCAATTGCCACCCTTGGTTTGTCTTTGCGGTCTTGACGCGCAAAACCAAAATAAGGAATAACAGCGATGATTTTTCTTGCAGAAGCGCGTCTAGCGGCGTCGATCAGCAATAAAAGTTCGAATAAGTTTTCGGTAGGGGGCATGGTAGACTGCACGAGGAAAACATCTTGACCTCTTACTGTTTCTTCGAAAGATGGTTGGAATTCACCATCGGAAAAAACACTAACATTGACGTCGCCCAAAGCTGCGCCAAATGATTTAGCGATGTTGGCTGCGAGTTGTTCGGAAGCCCTGCCTGCAAAGATTTTTACGCCCACGATACTTAAAATTGGATGCAAAGGTAAGGAATTAAGAACTAATTTTGTAATACAATGAGTCAAAAGCTACAATATTCCTTGTTCAAACGCCTTTTCGCATTTGCCAAGCCCTATAAAAAATACCTGGTTGTAGCTGTAAGCGCAACAATTTTGTTAGCTGCGCTATCGCCTTCAAGACCATACGTTATTGGTCAGCTCATTGACCGCTACCTCTTAAAAGACAAAGACCCCAACATGTTGTTGCTGGGTTCCTTACTCGTATTAGCCATGCTTTTGCTAGAAGCAGTGCTTCAGGTGGTAGGAACGTATTTTTCAAATTTACTTGCGCAGTCCGTCATTCGCGACTTGCGTCAAAAGGTCATTCGCCATTTTATGCAGCTGCGCGTGTCCTATTTTGACAAAAATCCAGTGGGCGCAATGGTGACACGCGTAGTTTCGGACATGGAAGCAATTACAGAGGTGTTTTCTTCAGGCATGATGGATATCGCTGCTGACTTACTATCATTGGTGCTCATTATAACATTCATGTTCTTAACAGATTGGCAGCTTGCCTTGATGACGCTTTTACCCGTGCCTATTCTCATTTTCGCCACGCGCATTTTCGCCCGAGCCATGAAGTCGTCTTTTCAGCAAGAAAGACAGGCCGTCACCAAACTCAATACTTTTGTTCAGGAAAGACTCACAGGTATGAGCTTGGTGCAATTGTTTAATCGCCAGGAACAAGAAGCTGGTCATTTTGACCAGATCAATTCCGAACACAGAGCAGCACATATCAAAGCCGTTTGGGCCAATTCAATTTTCTTCCCGATTGTTGAGTTACTCAGTTCGTTGTCAATCGCCGCCTTGCTTGTGTGGGGAGCCTTACAAGCTGAAGGCAAAACAGATGCCCAAATTCAGAACATGTTTGGCGAATTGTTTGCTTTTGTGTTTTGGATCAGCCAATTGTACCGCCCTATCAGAATGCTGGCCGATAAATTCAATGTGCTACAGCGTGGAACTGTTCGTGCTGAGCGCATTTTTGCCGTGCTTGACGAACAAACCGATGTTCAGGATAAGGGCAGTTTAACCAAGGTAGATTTCAATCAAAATTTACGCTTCAAAAATGTCAATTTCTCTTATGTTGCTGACCAGCCTGTTATCTCAGATCTTAACTTAGAAATTACTTACGGCCAAACCGTTGCAATTGTAGGCGCTACGGGTTCTGGCAAAACTACGCTGGTCAATTTATTGGGTCGATTTTACGAGCATCAAGCGGGCCAAATTTTAATAGGTGAGGTGCCTATTGAGGAAATCGAATTACAAACATTGCGCAAGAATATTGCGATTGTATTACAAGATGTTTTTCTTTTCTCGGACACTGTTTTTAATAATATCACCTTGGGCGACCCGTCCATTACCCTTGAACAAGTAATCAAAGCCGCAAAAGACGTTGGCGCACATGAATTTATCAGTGCGCTGCCCGAACAATATGCGCACAAAATTGGGGAAAGAGGAGGTACACTTTCTACGGGGCAGCGCCAGCTCTTGTCATTTATTAGGGCCTACGTATATCAGCCATCCTTGTTAATTCTCGACGAAGCGACATCAAGTGTGGACAGCGAAAGCGAGCTTTTAATACAGCGCGCTACTGAAAAACTTACTGCTGGCAGAACCTCAATTGTTATTGCGCACCGTTTGTCAACAATTCGCCAAGCCGACCGCATTATTGTAATGGAAAAAGGCCGCATTATTGAACAAGGCACCCATGAAGAACTACTTGCTTTGGGTGGCCACTACAAAAACTTGTCCGATAGACAATATTTCAATCAGGAAGCATGAAACGTTTCAAAATAGGTGGTGTTCCAGAACATTTTAACCTCCCGTGGCGCCTAGCCATTGAAGAAGGTAAGTTCAAAGCGGAAGGAATTGAACTCCATTGGTCAGACATGACCGGCGGAACTGGCCAAATGATCAAAGGACTTCAAGCTGGATCCTTAGATATAGCTGTTCTTTTAACAGAAGGAATAACCCGCGCTATTTTGAAAGGCCTAGACGCCAAAATCATCGCTGTTTATGTGCAAAGCCCTTTATGTTGGGGCATTCACGTTCCGATTAATCAGTCTATTCATGAGTTAAAAGACCTTGATGGTGCTACTTTTGCTATTTCAAGAGAGGGATCCGGTTCTCACTTAATGAGTTTTGTACTTGCCCAACGCGAAGGTTGGGAGTCAAGTTCGTTGTCATTTGATGTTGTTGGCGATGTATATGGCGGGCTTTGGGCGCTTAGTCACGGAGAGGCCCAGGGCTTTCTTTGGGAAAAATACACTACGCAACCTTTTGTAGACCAAGCCAAGTGCAAACGTATTGGTGAGGTTTATACGCCATGGCCTTGTTTTGTCATCGCTGTAAGAAACGAAGTATTGGCGACCGACGAAGCACTCTTAAAGGTGGTTTTATCAATAGTCCAAGAGCGCGCGTCGCAACTCAAACAAGCACCAGATTCACCTGAAGTACTCGCCTGGCGCTACGCTTTAAAAAAGGACGAAGTAGCATCTTGGTTAAGCGAGACAGATTGGTCTAATTCGCCAAGCATAGATCCAGCTCAACTTAAAAATACAGTTGATACACTGCTCGAATTGGAATTAATTAGTGCGGAAGAAGCCGCGGACTGGCCAACTAAATTGCTCGGATGAAGCGCGTATTAGGGTTCTTCTATCTCTTCTTTTCTTTTTTAGGTCTTGCGCAAGGCCTTGATCTGGGCACAACTACTTATTCGCCAATTTTAATAGCCAACCTGAGTAGTCCATACAATGAAACTTCGGGTTTGGTTTATTCCAATGACACTATTTTTTCAATTAATGACAGCGGTAACACTCCGTCTATTCATGCATTGCGTGTCTCAGATGGTGCTCATGTGCATAGTTGGACCGTAACAAATGCACAAAATCAAGATTGGGAAGCGTTGACGCAAAGCCACACTCATTTGTTCATAGCTGATGTTGGCAATAATATGGGCAATCGCTCGTCGTTAGATATTTACAGCATTCCAAAAGCGGAATTAAGCACAAATAACGCTTTCCTTTTGGCGCAAAAGCAATCGTTTAGATTTGGCGACCAGCCAGCTTCGGGTTTACAAATGAATGCGCATAATTACGATTGTGAAGCCCTCTTTTTCTGGCAAGACTCCCTGCACTTATTTTCTAAAAATTGGGAGAATCTATGGACAAAGCATTATGTGTTACCTCTTACATGGCAAGATACCCTTGTGGTGTATCCGGCCGATTCATTTGAAGTAAATGGTTTGATTACTGATGCAGCAATAGACACCAGCAATAATAGTTTCTATTTATTGGGCTACAAAAAGGAGTTGAGTGGGTTATACAGTTCGTTTATGTATCGTTTTTTGAATCAAAATAATTTGTTTTTAGCTTCAGATTATCAACGCATCGAGCTGGGTTCAACCTTAAACTTAGGGCAAACAGAAGGTATTTGTGTATCGGATTCAGCAAATGGGTTTATGAGTGGTGAACAGATCGTTTCGGTTCTTACAATTGCGCCAAAACTTCATTCCTTTAATTTTTCAAGCTTAGCGGCTGTCTCAAATGGGAAGATCCCAACTATTTATTTTCACATCCACACACTTTATATTCCTCAGGAGCTTTTGCCTGCATATCAGCTTTTGGATACAAACGGAAAAGTGGCTATCGATTGGCAACTTGGCAAAAACCATCAAGATTTATCGAAATTAATACCAGGAACCTATTTTTTGATTGGCCCTCATTTTCGCCGTACTTGGGTGAAAACCAACTAAATAATATGATAGTTGTTCTTTGCGTATCCACGCATGCTCAGTAACTGATGCGTTTTGTTCATTTGCCTGTGAAGAAGTCATCAATTGAATTATATTCATAGAACTAAACTTTGTAGTATGATTCCACTTATACCTCAATTCGACAATAATTTTTGGTGGGCAGTTGCAGCGGTGCTGGCAATTGCAAGCATTATTTTTGCTGTTTTTTTAATGGACCGCAAAAATTAAAAGCTCTTTAACGCGCGCTGAACTTCATGATCGTGGTTATTCATGACTTGATAATAGCCGTTTTCTAAGAAAAGATGTCGGGCAATTTCTGCCTTGAGCAACTGCTTTATATTTTCTTTACTGTGTAAAAACTCGTTGCGCTGCAAACGCACGTCAAATTCTTTGGTAGCAAAGCTTGTAAATTTATTCAGGAGTTGGTCCGTGACTTGAAATTGAGTCAGGAATTGTTGAAGACTATAATTCAGGTTGGCCTGATTGAGGTAGTCAAAAGCAAACGCGTTAAACACACCGCTCCACTGTAATTCGGAAAGATACAATGAGGTTCCTGAGGTATCACCCGCAATGAAGACGTCTGGCATGATTCCCCCGCCGCCGTAAACTGTTCGGCCTTTGCGTGTTTTGTATTTGAGTGAATCTACAAAAATGCTGGAATCGGGCTTAAAGTATTCTTCGGCATATGCCTTTTGCTCTTCAGCGCGATATGCTTCGTAGCCTTTTTTGTAAGGTCTTTGAATGGATCGGCCTGACGGCGTGTAGTAGCGCGCAACCGTGATGCGAAGGTTACTGCCGTCTTTTAAACGTTTGTCTTGCTGAATAAGCCCTTTGCCATAAGATCTGCGCCCCACAATTTTAGCCCGGTCGTTGTCTTGTAATGCGCCTGCGAGAATTTCACTGGCCGAGGCCGATTGCGCGTCTATAAGCACCACCACCTTCATTTTTTCGAGGATGCCTGCGGAACTTGCAAAATGTTTCTTTTCTTCGCTGTGTTGTCCTTTTGAACTTAAGATGAGGTAGCCGTCTGGTAGGAATTCGTCGGCAATTTGAATGGCGGCGTCCATGGTTCCACCACCGTTTCCGCGTAAGTCAAGCAGAAGTTTGGTCATTCCTTTGGCTTGCAGTTTCTGGGCTGCAATATGGAATTCTTGTGCGGTTGGTAGTGAAAATTGTGCAATTTGGATATAGCCTGTTTGCTTGTCTATCATATAATAAGCAGGAACAGTTGCTATCGGAATGGTGTTGCGCACCAATGTTTTTTGAAGTTTTTTGCCTTTGCGGTAGATTGTTACCTTCACTTGTGTATTTGGCGCCCCTTTGAGACGCGCCATTACTTTTTCATTGCTGATCGATTTACCAGTAGAAGGCTTTCCGTCAATCGCAATGATGCGGTCTCCGCGTTTTAAACCCCCATAGAGGGCCGGAGAGAGCGCATTGACGTGTGTGACACAGATTGTGTCGCGAAAGAGCAAGAAACGCACCCCGATGCCCCCAAAAGCCGCATTTGTTTGTTCGTCTAAGAATTTGAGGTCTTTGGCTGAAATATAGTTGCTGTGCGGGTCGAGTTTATGGAGCATTTCGGAAATCGTCTTTTCGAAGATTTCTTCTTTGTTGATTTTGTCGACGTATTGTTCGTCAAGCACTTGAAAGATCTGTTCGAGTTTTTGTAATTCTTTACTTGAATTACTAGAACTGCTGAAAAGTTCACTGCCGATCCAGATGCCTAATGCGCCAATGGAAGTGAGTAAAATGGGTAGCCAATAATTTGGTTTTGGGCCTTCTTCAGACATCGTCTATATTTTCAATTTGTGATACTTCTAAGCCAGCTGATTTCAGAAACTCTACCCCGGAAAGGTCTTTGTAGGCTTCGCGATACACCAAGCGTTTGATGCCGGATTGCAAGACGAGTTTGCTGCAGTCTTTACATGGTGAATGGGTCAGGTACAGTGTGGCGTCTTTACAATTATTGGTTGAGCGCGCCACTTTAAGAATGGCGTTTGCCTCGGCGTGTAAAACATACCAATGTGTTTGGTTCTGCTCGTCTTCGCAGCAATTGTCAAAGCCAGCAGGGGTGCCGTTGTACCCATCGGAAATAATGATGGCATCTTTAACGATAATGGCGCCAACTTGTTTTCTTGTACAATGCGAAAGGTGGGCCCAACTTGCGGCTAAACGCAAATAGGCTTTGTCGTAACGGAGTTGTTTAGGGTCTAGATTATGCGCCATGTCTGATATGACCACCGAGGTAGCCTGTAAATGCAAATAGAATAAAGGCGACAATACCTACGACGAGTGCAAAGAGTTCGATTTTTTTGGCGCTCTCCCATTTTGCACGCTCGGCCCATAGTCCGATGATCGCTGTAGCGGTCAATAGAAATATGAAGAAAAGGGAGTTTTCTGCCATTTCTTCATGAATATGAATCACTTTGTGAGATATGCCGCGCACATGTTCGATGCTTTCTTCGGCTGGCTCGCCTGTAAAGTAAGCGACAATACCGCCAATACCACTGATGAGCAAAATAATGTAAGCACTAAGTGTGGTTTTTAAATTTGGTTTGAGAAGCGCTACTACTAATAAAAGAATGCCGAAAAGAGATCCGAGTATTGGAAAGTGATTGCTAAGTAAGTGCAGGTAGGCCATGGTTTGAAATTTTATGTTTAACGAAAGTTACACAAAAATCAGTGACCGTAATAAGGAGAGATCATTAAATAGACCACAACTCCGGTAATTGCGACATATAACCAGATTGGAAATGCGTATTTGGCCCATTTTTTATGCTTTTGGTAATTGCCTTCCCAAGCGTGTAGATAGGTAAAAAGTACAACTGGAATAACAGCAACACTGAGTGAGATATGCGAAAGCAATAAAATGATATAAGCCAACCTAGATGACTTCACGTAATTGAGTTCTATTTCATCTAGTTTACCATTGGCATCTAAATCACCGTAAAGTGTAGAATCGGAGGTCATGTGATAAGCCACGTAGCAAAGCAAGAATAATACACTAAGGCCTAAAGCTACTTGGATGGTTTTTTGGTGTAAGGCCACCTTGCCATTTTTGATGAAGATAAGTGCTAGAATGAGTAAAACGGCAGTAATACCATTGATTGTAGCGTAAATTGGCGGCAGAAAGGAGAAATCTACACCTTCTACTTTAATGCCAAAAAGTGCTGCAACAGCAATTGGTATAACGATAGAAACGGCAACAATCCATTTGCGCAGGCTTGTTTTATTGGGCGTCGAACTGGTATTCATAGGTGAAAAGTGTTTTGGTATCGTTTATTAACCGTTGAAATTCTTTTTTGTTGACGCTGAGGTCTGGTTGCACAACTTCGTATACGCCGCGCACATATCCTTTTTTATCGACTAGGGTAAAAGCTCCTGAGTGCGCATAACCACCTAATGCTTCTTCTTCGCGGCCGGCAAAAATGAGAAAATGCTCGATGCCTAATTGATGGGTAAAAGCTTCATTACCGCTGAGAAACGCCCAATTGGTATTGGTAATGCCGAGTTTGGCTTTGTGCGCTTTAAGTTTGCTTGGTGTATCGTTGGTTGGGTCAATAGTAAAAGATAAGTATTGCAGCTCTTTTTGGTAGGGCGCAAGTGCTTTGGCAACGTTCTTTAGTTGCGTGTTCATGATAGGGCAAATACTGGGGCAGTTGGCAAAAAAGAATTCGCTGATCCAGACTTTTCCTGCAAAGTTTTTGTTGGTTACCAATATGGAATCTTCATTAAAGAAGGTAAAGCTCGGAATGCGCTGATAGATGGTGTCGGTGGTGGTTTTGCCGTTGTGTTGACGGTAAGAAACATCGTAGTTCCCTAAATAGGGAAGGTGTCTTTGGCTTTTTTCTGTGCAGGAAAGCGCAAGTATGAGACAAATAAAAACCCAGTTAATTTTGTTTTTTAGCACGTTCTTTATCGTATTGTTTGATCAAAAGTGCGAGGTGCTCTTTCATTTTACGAATCATGCCTTCAGTATGGCCGTTGAGCACCATTCTTAAGTGGTTCTGTTTGTCGAGCAGCAAAATAAGTTCGTTATAAGATATACCGCCAAAGTATTTTTTATCCTTGACAATTAGCTTTTGCCCGTTATTAGTGAGGTTGTAGAAGATTTTGGGATCGGCATTAACCAGTTGCCATAGTTCGGGGTCGTAGCCTTCAACGCGGCTGCGCAACATGTCTTGTATGTCAAGTAATTGTTCTTCTGAAACCGGATTACCCAGAGAGTCAACAACAATAGAAAGTAGGCGCACCTGTTTTAGTTTTTTACGCTTATTGGTGCGTAAATCTTTGTAAAGATTTTGGGTGAGCGGAAAGAAAGCCAGCCCACAATTGTGCGGGCAACTTGTTTGAAGTGTGGTTACAAGTACAATTTGGTCTTGGTAATCTTGAAGAGTTAGCTCTTGTTTGCCTTTGTGGTTGTATACAGAAAAGGTTGGTGTTTTCACCAACCCGTAATCTGCTAATTTTTTAAAACGGTGGTCGCAACCACGCGTAGCCATGAAAATTAAAAAAAGCGCTGGCCCAAAGACAAGAGATAGTGCTAATATGGATCTCTTTTTACTGCGGGTGGCGGTATTATCTTCCATGAATTATTGCCACATAGTTTCCCAAACCTTGCCAACAGCGGTACCTTCCCAGAGGGCGATGAAAATCAGGTATAAAACAAATATGAAGTAAGGAATGAGGATCACGTTGCGCAAGTATTTGCGTTCGTCACCTAGGTGCATAAAAACCATAACGATGTAACCTGCTTTAAGAAGCGTAAGCAAAATAAAGATGATTTTAACGGTTGTCCACCAATCAGAAGATTGTTTGATGCTGGCACCAATAAATACCTCGATGATGGTAATCAAAGTCAAAAGAATAGTGACTTTGTAGATTTTGCTGCGGATTTCTTTTCCTTTAGCTTCGTCGTGGTGTCCGTGAAGGGAATATTCTATGAGGTCGTCTCTTTCCATGATGTGTGTAGTTTAAGAGAATTACAATAAATAAAAGAAGGTAAATACAAAGACCCAAACGAGGTCAACGAAGTGCCAGTACAAACCGGTTTTTTCAACCATTTCGTAATGACCACGTTTGTGGTAAGTTCCGGATAGAACACCAAGTAAAATGAGGATATTGATGATGACTCCTGAGAATACGTGGAAACCGTGGAAACCTGTAATGAAGAAGAAGAATTGCGCGTATTGTTGTGGGCCGTATTCGTTTTGTTTCATGTTGGCACCGTAGATAACGCGGTTTTTTTCGCCAGAATAAAGCGACTCATAGTAAAGTTGCTCTGCTTTTTTGCCTTTGATTTCTTTGCCACCAACTTGGTAAAGCTTTCCGCTTTTTTTGATGATGAGCTTCATGTCGTGGTCGTGAGCTTTGTTGATTTTAGCAACAGAACCATCGGCAAGGTGAATTTTGCCAGCTTCTAAATGGCCAAGTTCGGCAGCGTGTTGGAATTGGTGCATGAGGTCTTCTTTGATGACCGCACCAACTTTGTGTTTTTTACCGGCTTCAAGAACAGTAAAACTGTTTATTTCGCCAAAGTGACCTTTCACAATGGCAACAGAACCATCGGAAAGTTCGATTTTACCGAATTCAGAACCATGAATAAAGTGAGACCATTCCCAAGCTTGTGAGCCTAAAAAGAAGAAACCACCAATGACGGTAGCGATCATCCATTTGGTAACACCTTTGCGGTCCATGCGGTGACCAGCTTCAACTGCCAATACCATAGTAACCGAAGAAACGATGAGGATGAAAGTCATGAGGGCTACATAAAGTAGCGGATAGCCATGACCTAAGAAAGGCATGGAGTTGAAGGTTTCTTCACCAATCGGCCAAGCATCTTGGGCGTTGTGGCGTGTAAAACCATAAGCAATTAATAAACCGCTGAAAGTGAGTGCATCCGAAACGAGGAAGAACCACATCATTAGTTTGCCATAACTTGTTTGGAAAGGGGATTCTTTACCACCCCATAGTGTTTTGGCGTCTAGTTGTGCAGAATGTCCAGCCATTTTAAGAGAAATTTTTGTGCAAGTTTAGTGAATAAAAATCAAAAAGACGAGTAAATACAGCCACAAAAGCCCTAAAAAGTGCCAGAAGATACTGCTCAGTCTGAGTGATAATGTGTTTTGAGAATTAAACTTACCTGAAAATGAGGCAATTGCAACTTTCATAAGGTAAAGCAACGCAATGAGTACATGTAAGAGATGTACAAACGTGATCAGGTAAAGAAATGCCGAAGCAGAATCGGCGGCTTGCATGGCACTTAATTGCATGTGCGGTTTTAACGCGGTGCCTTTGTACATGAGTTGGCGGTTTTGGTATTCGAGGGCTTTTCCGCTGTAGTAGATGGTGAAGTCTTTGCCGTAAGTGCCATGGGCAAAGAAATCGCCGCGTTTGTCTCGGATATTGATGGCGAGTTCGTTCAAACGGATTTCATCGGAGTAGGTGAGTTGGGTGCTGTCGTTGGCAAACAATTGTTTGTCTTTGATAAGGACCGGACTACCGATGTAAAATAGTTCAATTTGTGTATTCGGCTGCTTGATGCGAAGTGGCGCACTGCGGTTGATTTTTTCAAATTGTTTGAAATAGGACTGAATTTTCTTGAATTCGGATGAGGCAATTGGCTTGCCGTTGATGAGGTATTCGTTGCCGTCTACAGCGACGAGATTGCCTTTGTATTTAATTTCGTAATAATCGCCATAGCGACCATTTGTAACAAGGATGTCGTTGACTGGGTTTAGGCCTTTATTGACGAGCTCACCGTAGCCTTGGAATTGATAATAAAGGAAGGCAGCACCAAAAAGAAGTGTGGCAGTCATGGCGCCTTTTAATTGGCCTTGCTTGTCTTTTTTGGCACCTTGTATAGCTAACCAGAAACTCAAGGAGCTGAGTGCAATAAAAAGGGTGCTGAGGTAAAAACCAGTTGGCATTGGGTATTTCAGCCAAAAGGATTTGCCCATTGATACGTAGTAGCCAGAGGTAAGGCCAGCAAACAGCATGATAATACTGAAAATCCCGACGTAAACGAGATTTTTTTTCATTTTTTCCCTGACTTCAGGTTTTAGTTCTTGTTCGTAATTCATGACAGTGTTTTTAGTAAGTCAATAAAGCGATCGGTTCGGTCAAAAACATAAATGAATTGGATGATCGGTAAGTAAACAAATGAAGCGAACATGAGTTTACGCGCATCGGAAGTTTCGCAACTATGATAGAGTTTATAAGACAAATAAAAGAACCAAATACCCATGATGCTGGCAGCAATAAGCGTAACATAGCCGGCCCAGCCGAGAATCCAGGGCATGAGGCTAAATGGGATGAGCGCAAGGGAATAGGCCATGATTTGAAAGGCGGAAGCTTTGTCTTTGCCAGTTTTGGACGGAAGCAATGAGAATCCGGCTTTTTTGTAGTCGTCGTAGAGCACCCATGCAATGGCCCAAAAGTGTGGAAACTGCCATGTGAATTGCACAAAGAAGAGAATGCCGGGAACAAATCCGAAAGCGTCGGTAGCGGCGATGGCACCTAAAAACGGTGGAATAGCACCGGGAAAAGCACCTACAAATACTGCCCAGGGCGTAATTTGTTTGAGTGGCGTATAAACGAAGACGTAACTCGCAAAAGCGAGAACGCCAAGTAGTGCGCTTTTGAGGTTGATCAGGTAGAGCAAATAGGTACCCACTAAAAGAAATAATACGACTACAATGTAGGCTTCTTTGAGCTGCATTTGGCCAGTAGGCAAAGGCCTGCGGTTGGTGCGGTTCATGATTTTGTCGAGGTCGCGTTCCCAAATTTGGTTGGCGCCGTTGGATGCGCCTGTGACGAGCGTACCGCCAAGCATGAGGTAGGTGATTTCGAGCCAATTTTGGCCGCCAGCAAATAAGTAACCCGTGAGTGCAGATAAAATGACTAAAAAGGAAAGTCTGAACTTGGTGAAAACCAAGTAGGTTTTAAATTTGGTTGGTGGCTTTTGGATGGCTTCTGACATTGCTACAAAATTACGTCAAATAGACCTTGCAAAACTGCTAAAACCAACCAAATTAAGAGAAATACCAAACCGAAACCAAGGAATAAGGCGCCAAGCGTATCAATGAGCATACCTCCTATTAGAAATAAGATCAAACCAACAAAAATGAAAACTACACCAACCACGCCAAATGAATGCCCTACGCTACCAAAGAAACCTTTAGAAGGGGCTCTAAGATGTTTGTTTGCAATTGCGTGGGATTTGGAATGATTGAATTGGGGTTGGACTTCAGGTTTTACTGAATAGTTGTTGGCTGATTTGGAAGATGTATGGACGGTTGGAGCGTTTCCGCTTCTTTGAGAAATAGGGGTGTAATTGCCCTTGACAACAGCATCATTTGGTTGATCTGTTAATGTATTGACTTCTTGATGAGGTGTGTTCGTTGATGTGTGGGGAGCAACTAACTCTTGTTCTGCTTTTGTAAATGTGCTTGTTTCTGTTTCTATATTTTGCTCTGCATGTGGAAGCTCCTGACCTTTGCTTCCTCGGAGAAAAACATCTGTGGAATAACAGGAAGATAAGAGTACAAATAATACAAATAGACTAGATAGATTCAGGTATTTCATGGTAATATTCATTTTTGATGAAATAATCTAAGAGCCCTTCTTTGAGGAGATGCTGTTGTTGTTGATGGTTGAGAGCAGGTAGGCGTTGATTGAGAGTAAAGTGCGGCCAGAGGTCGGCATCGCGGCCATCGAAGGTATAGTAGCCGTAAGGTTCAAGCAAAGTGCAGATAGCAATGTGCATGAGTTCCATTTTTTGTTGTTTGGAAAAGGTTTGATGCCCCATGCCGAGTTCGTTTACACCCACTAGGAACAAAAACGTAGACATGTCCATGCCGGGGCCAAAGTCTTTTTCAAGGTGTTTTTGTAGTTTTTGAAAACGGAGTTCGATGTCGTGATCCATGTTGCAAAAATACGCATAGAACGCCGATATAAAGCACAAAAAAAGGGGCCTCTTTCGAAAGCCCCTCCTTTTCATCAATCAACTTCTTATTTTTTCACAAATTGCTTGCTGCTGTTACCAGTAGCTGTTGCGATTTGGATAGTGTAGATACCCGCTTTAAGCGCTTCTACATTGATTTCTTGTGTAAGTCCATTAGCTACAAAGTTTGCAACTTCTTTACCCGTAAGGTCAAGGATGCGGATTTGTTGCATGGCTTCAGTTGCTTTAACTGTCATAACAGTGTTAACTGGGTTAGGGTAGATAGCTACCGCTGATTCCAATTCTGAAATACCACCTTGGCAAGCGCCACAGCTTTCCCAACATACTAGACCAATTGTTGCAGGAGCAGTTACGTTGTAAGAACGGTTAGTGAAACCACCGTTAGTTACTGTACAAGACTCACCACCAACAAATTGCTCAGATACGTTCCAGCCATCAACTGTAAATTTGTATTCAATTGCACCTAAACCAAGTGGAACTGTTACTTCCCATACGTTGTCGCCGTTAGCGTCTGTCATTGGGGTACAAGTACCACACCAGCCGTTGAAAGTACCGTTTAAGAATACACCTGCAGTTGTTGAACCACCGCCATTTACGTAGTCATTCATGTCTACTGAGAAAGCAACATCATTCGTACAAATGTTACAGCTTGCAAAAC
>CANHBA010000018.1 GCA_947458985.1 Flavobacteriales bacterium | reverse complement strand
GGTAGATGATAAATACAATCTCCATCCAATTCCAACTTCTGATATCGTACTCAACCCGAATTTGCAACAGACTCCTGGTTTCTAATATTCAAAATGTTGATTGATGGAAAGGGGGGAGTTTTCGAACTCTCCCTTTTTTTATGCAGGAAAATGAGATAGACTAGAGTTGGATGCCATATGAAATCCTTCCCAATGGTTGGATTCCACTAGAACGTTCCCTCAAGCCAACTTGTAATTTGAGACTTTGTTTTTTGGGAAGTTCTATTTGTGTGCCGATAAAATAGCGCCATTGAACGGTCGCTCCGGTTGTTGTTGTACCGGTTGGTGTAATGAATGTAGTTGCATTCCAGCGGTAAAAATGTTCGGCGCTCAAGGTTGGTGTAAAAGGAGATTTTTTGATATCATAGCTCAGGCTCAGTTTATTGCGCCAGATACTACTCATTTGTTTGCCAGTTTGTATGCTCCACTGTTGGGTAGAGCTCCAAGAAAGGTCTAGGCGTTTGGGGCCAAAGTCAAAAGCATCTAAAATCGAGATGTCGGTACCAATTTGAAATCTTTGAGATAAACGATCGGCTTGGAGTACAAATTGATCCCCTTTTTCATTGCTCACCAAACGGTAGGCACCAGTGATTTTGATTCCGTCCAGCACTTGATAAGCAGGGCCAACTTCAATATAAAGCCTGTCAAATCCTACTCCGATATTTTGGCGTTCGCCAATTTCAAAGGAGGTCTTGAATGCTTTATTCCATTTTTTTGTGATGCTCGCGTCAAGCCAAAGACCAGTTTGTGCACTCGCAATTTGGCAATAAAAAAGAATAGGAAGGAGTAATTTTTTCATTAAAAGTAAATTTGAAGTTGGCCAATATCTTTAATGCTTTCTTTTACTTCGATGAGTACATTTTGACTCACTTCTTCAGGCATATTTGAACTATTTGCTTGATCACCTACAACATAAACCTTATAGTTGCCCACTTGGAGATTTTCAAATATAAATTCTCCATTTGAATTTGTCCTTACGTCGTCGCTTGGATTGGTTTGGTCTCCATAGCAGATATAAACACGTTTTTCGGCCATTGGTACAAGCGTTGTGCTCAGAAAATTTGGACTGCCTTGATTGGCAACATCCGTTGCGAAATTGGTTGTTCCGTTATCGAGGTCAGCAATGTCGTTGACTTGCTTGTATACTAAAGTGAGTATATCTTGACTCAAGGTCATATTGAAATTCAAGAGACTAATTGTAGCCAGTTTGTTTTTGACAGCTTGCGCAATTTCTAAATTAGAGTCGCTGTAATTAAATACTACTTCAAGACCGATTCTTCCTGCAAGTCCGGGGTCAGCAGCGGAAATCCAATTGGGGTTTTTAAAATAAATGTAATAGTTGTCGTTGTTACTCACCTTATTGAGTAAGAAATAATCACCGTGTTCGAGTTGCCCTCCACCGGTAAAAATTAGTTGCTGAATTTCGACTTCGCCAGGGATAAATTCCTGCCCTATGATTTTGCCTTTAATAACCGATGTCCCGCCAGGGCCTGGATTTTTCTTCACACAAGAAAAGGTGATGAATAATATGCCGAGCAGTAGGAGCGTTACGTTAATCGTTTTTAATGACTTTTTCATAGATGCCTTTGTTGGGTTCTGAAACAAAATAAATTCCATTTTTGAGGGAACTCATATCCAAATCAATGGAATTTGACTGGTAAGGAATTGTCGATATTTTTTTACCAAATAAATCAATTAAATATAATTCCCCTTGGTTTGGTAAACCGGAAATAGTCACCACCGATGAAGTTGGATTGGGAAATAATTTAATTGACGCCGAATAAGGCTCAGAAATACTCGCTGTGCACGTTCCAAACATATTGGCGTCCATCCAGGCAGTTCGGTTCTGTATCCAGGTCTTGAGGTAGTTGACCTCAGCTTGATAACTTGTGCCGACAAAGTTGTTGGGCCAAACATAAGTGCCTAGAATGGGCCATTTTTGATAGTGTCGCACTGCTGGAACAGTTAAAATGGAAGCCATTGAATCGATGTAGTTCAATAGTGAAGAATCACTTAAAACGGTTTGTCTGAGGGCAGTCCAGCGGCACCTTACTTCATTGGCATAAAGTGTGTCTTCGAGCATTCTGTTCCACCAAAATGGATTTTGAAGTGCGCCGCTTCCGCCACAAACGCTGTTAAAGTTGATTTCCCAACCAGAAGTATTGCCTCCTTGACAGTAATTGGCATTGCCCCAGGCAATGTTGTAATCCCATAATGGGCCTGCAACGAGTTTGCCGCCTTCGCTAAAGCGTTGCTTGTGCAAAAAAGTGGAGATGCGGTAGCCATCTACGTTTTTGGAGAGTTCGGTGATCAAAAAATAATCGATAAAAGAACCTACATCGATATATGGTTTGTAACCTGACACTGAATTGGTAAAGTTGGGGCTTTTGAGTGCGATCTCCCAGTCTGTAATGTATGCTTGAATGTAAGCTTTTTGCGCTGGATGTATGCTGTCTATTTCTGGATCGTGAAGCTGATAATGAATAGGGCCAGTGCCTGGTGCTTGACAGGTGTAAGGGGAGGTCCAGGCTATGACACCCCCGGCTGTGGTTTTGTCTACCTTGACGATGTAACCGCCGGTTAAATGGTTGTCGAGTGTATCGTTGTAAGTGAGGGGATCAATATCTACGCGCCCAGAATTGGTCTTGATGCGTTCCATTAAGACATAAATGCCAATGTAGTTTCCATTGAGTACGACTTCGCAAAACTGCGTACGCGGTGCCCAGCGGCCTAAGTCATTGCCGAGTTTATAGGTTAACACATTGCGCATGAGTGCTTTATCGGTATAAGGCGCATAGAGGATCCAGTCGTTATCTGAGGGCCAATCAAAGAGTGACACATTGTAATTGACTGAGTCGGGCCCACGTGTTTCTAAGCCATATGATTGTTGTGGAAAGCCACCAGACGACGAACCGCGTTTTTCAATGGCAATTTGCCCGTAAAATGCATTGAAGTTGTCGTTGATTTGATTGACTTGCCCAGGGCCGTTATAAATAATACCCATTATTGCATCAATTTTGGGTTCGTCTGGGATATTGACACCATCTGTGTCGATGACAACGATTGGCAATGTTGAACTGTCAAAAATAGTAGGTGCCACAAACCAAGAAGGTGTAGTGTAAAAAGTTGGGTTTGTATTGGATGTACCAATACTCAAAAACGGCCTACACGTGAAGTCTGAAGAGTTAGTCGTTTGATTGAAAACGGCAATACACAATGTATTTTGACCCTGAAGTAATATATTTTGAAATTGGCTCGGGGCTAGTAAACTAAGTTCAGGTTGTCCATTTTGATACAATTGTGCTTCGTGCGAGATGTTTGCCAACGTAGATGAACTTGGCACACCTGTTGGAATGCCGTTTCGGGCTATTTCTGTACCATTGAGATAAGCAATGTAGCCGTCGTCGTAGTCCATATGAAGTGCGAGCGCTAGAATGGAGCTAAGGTTGTTAATTGTGAAGGATTTGCGTAAAAACACTGCTGAGGTGTTGTTGGGTAGTACTGTAAAATCATCGTTGTCTCCAAAGCCAAAGCCTCCTTTTGCGCTGATCCAAGAAGCGTCGTTGAAATTACTACTTTGCCAATTGTTGGGTGTATTGCCATTTGGAATTTGGTATTTCCAAGTGGTGGAATCGTAAAGAATGGTTTCCCAATGATTGAGTTGGGCAAAGCCATTGGCTAAGTTGCATAAACAGAAAAGGAAAATCAGGCCAAAGCGCATTACTCTTGCAATTTACGGGATTTCTTAGCTTTATTCATGAAAAATATACTGAATGCAAATAGAATCCATGATAAGGAAAGCCCTGCAGGCCAGTCGCCGTGTTTGGTATAAAAAGTTTTGAAAGTGTTTAGGGTGACCGTTTGTGCGAAGGAAGTTTTGGTCCAGTAGGGTGTTTTTTTGATGATCTTTCCCCTTGGGTCAATACTACCGCTCGTGCCGGTGTTTGCACTGCGCAAAACCCAGCGACGGGTTTCAATGGCGCGCAAGCGGGCAAACGAAAAGTGTTGTTTATAACCAGGGGTGTTGCCCCACCAACCGTCGTTGGTCAAGATGCACAGTACTTGCGCGCCTTTTTGCACTTGTTGGCGCACGAAATCGCCGTAGATGGATTCGTAGCAAATAATAGGTGCAAGTTTAACTTGATCTATATTCATTATTTGAGGTTCTTTTTCTGTACCCAAGGTACCCGATGTGCCGCCATTTTCGATGGCAAGCGCCGAGAGAAAGGGTAGATAAGCAGAAAATGGAACGAGCTCTACACCTGGTACTAATTTGGATTTGTGAGCATACTGTGGCGCTTCATTTTTAGTGAGTAACAAAGAAGCATTATAGCTTTCATACCATTCGTTTGTATTTGGTATCGGTGTGCTCGCTACAGATTGTTTGTGGTCAAGGATTTGGACGGTTGAGGCGCCAATGAGTAAGTTGGCATGTGGCCATTTTTGAACTTGATCAGCGAGGCGTTGACCAAAATTATATGTGTGGAGGCGGTCTTCTTGAAAAGAAAGAGGCAAGGCCGTTTCAGGGGCGATGACGAGGTTTGTTTCTGAAGTGACGTGTCGATTGGCAAGATTGATCAAAGAATCGGCGAAGGCTTCGTTGCTTGCACTCGCTGCGAATTTTTCGGTATACGGATCAATATTGGGTTGGAGGACAACAGCATTTAAATTGGTAGGTTTTTTAACTGCAGAAAATGTTGCAAAGGGAATCAGTATTTGACTAACCACAATTGGCAAAAGCAAAACACCTATGATGGTGAATATATTTTGGTTTCTTTTGGCTACATCTCGATACACATTATATAAACGGAACACCAAAAGATTGACCAATAAAATCCAGGCACTGCCGCCGAGCGTGCCAGTCCATTCATACCACTGCACCCAGCCGGTGCGCACTGAGAAGTAGTTGCCCAGGGTGAGCCAAGGCCAAGAGAGGTCCCAGCGGTGGTGGCCAAATTCAAATAAGATCCAGATAGGGATGAGCAGTAGGAAGGAATAACGCGTATTGATTTTTCTGTCGATAAAGCTCCAGAGCCCAAATACAAGGGTCATGAGCAGTGCGTTCACGGTGAAGGCAAAAATGCCACCACTAATGGAAGCGTTGGCCACCCACCAAGTGGTACCAATATTCCATAATAAAAAAGAGGCGTAGGTCCAAAGCGCGAGTTTCCAAGGTTTTTTACCACTCGCCAAAAATTGTTGTCGCAATAACAAAAGCGGTACAAAGCCAATAAATACAAAGGGCGTAAAACTACCCGTGTAGGGAAAGCTTAAAATGAGCAGTGTACTTGATAGGAGTGCAAGAAGGTAATTTTTCATTCAAGGAAGCGTCTGACCAAAATTAAGGAATATACTGAGAAACGCGCTTGCTTTTCGACTCAGAAAAAGGAAGGCATAAAAAAAGCTCCCGGTGGGGGAGCTTTTCAATGGGTTGTTATTTGTATTATGCTTGTGTTGCCTCAAAAGGAACAACTGATACAAATGAACGATTGTCTTTCTTTTTGCGGAATTCGACAAGACCGTCTGAAAGCGCAAACAAGGTGTGGTCTTTGCCAATACCTACGTTGTTGCCTGGATGGTGTTGTGTGCCACGCTGACGCACGATGATGTTTCCTGCAATGGCAGCTTGACCACCAAAGATTTTAACACCTAAGCGCTTGCTATGCGATTCACGACCGTTTTTCGAACTACCGACTCCTTTCTTGTGTGCCATGGTTTCTTCTATTTAATTCCTGTAAAAGGAAGTTATGCTTTGATACTTTTGATTGTGATTGCAGTAAATTGCTGACGGTGTCCGTTTTTAACGCGGTAACCTTTGCGACGTTTTTTCTTGAAAACGATGACTTTGTCACCTTTCACGTGGTCAATAACTTCTGCGGTGATTTTAGCACCTTCTATAGCTGGGGCGCCAAGGGTAACTTTGCCAGCGTCTTCGATCAATAAAACACGGTCAAATTCTAATTTCTGACCTGCTTCGGCGTCTAGACGGTGTACAAAAACCTTTTGGTCTTTTTGCACTTTAAACTGCTGCCCTGCTATCTCTACAATTGCGTACATATAGCTTTATTTAATTGTTAAATAATCCAAAATTGGAGTGCAAATATAGTGTTTTAAACGTGTACTCCAAAGATTTATCGAGCTTTTCTTACGCCTTTTCTCATTTTTTGTTGCTTTTGCGCCAATTTATATTGACTAAAAGCACGCCTGTTATGATCACGAGCATGGCTAAAAGTTGCTGCCAAATGAAGCGCTCTCCATTCCAAATACCGATGCCGACTGCAATTATAGGAATGAAATAAGTAACGGTACTTGCGGCAACTGCTGTTGTTTGTGCAATGATGCGATTGAAAAGAATGACGGCAAAAGCGGTACCTATAAGGCCTAGAATGGCGATGTATCCAAAACTTGTGAGCGCTGCTTCGTTTGTGTTAAAAACTTGTGGCGCGTGAAATATAAAGAGGCCGAGAAATGCGGGCAAGAAGGCCATACTGAAGCCACCTGTTGCGACCTGCACTGCATTGTATTGACTGAGTTTGTGCTTAATGGTATTTAAGCTGAAGCCGTATAGTAAGGTGGCGAGTAAAATAGCTAGGGCAGGCCCTAATTGAAAACTGCCATTTACAGGGCTGCTCAACATGATGAGCCATGAAATACCGCTAAAACCAATGAGTGTTCCAAATATTTGTTGCGAACTGATTTTTGTTTGAAAAAACAGCACGCCAACAATAATGGTGAAAATAGGCGTGAAGCTGTTCATGATGCCGGCAATTCCGGAGTCTAGGGTTTGTTCGGCATAGGTAAATAAATACGCTGGAATCAGGTTGCCCCCTAGGCCAACAATTGCAAAGAAAAGGAGGTCGCGTTTCTTATTGAGTTTGCGCAGTAATGCGGGGAGTAAGGGTAGGAAAACAACACTGGCCAGAAAGATCCGGATGCTAGCCACTTGTGCCGAGCTAAAAACGTAGTGCCCTTCGGCGCTAAACATGCCGCGTTTCATTAGGATAAACGAGCTGCCCCAGATGCATGCTAGGAGCGGAATAAGCAGGTAGCTGAGTTGTTTCTTTTGCATGTGCAAATTTAGTGTAAATGCAGTGTGAAGAAACGGGTTCAAAATCGGATATTAACAAATTGTTGAAAAAACTCCCACAAATTCCCACTAATAGGTCTTAAAGTGCTGTAAAACAAAGAAATTAGCTTGTTTATAATTGTTAATATGTAACCTTAATTAGCTCTGTACGTTAGAAGTTATCAACAATACAAAAGAGCAGTGGTAAAAAGTGGTAGGAATCTACTAATTTTACCCATTATAACGCTATGTCAGGACTAGTAGGTGAATTTGAGGTAAAAATGGATGATAAGGGGCGCTTCCTCTTTCCATCTGGTTTGCGCAAACAATTACCTGCTGTTTCCCAACGCGATTTCATGCTCAACAAGGGTTTTGAAGATTGCTTGACCTTATTCCCACTTTCAGATTGGGAACGCATCAGTCAGAAGCTTTCAAAAATGAACTTGTTTAAACCCAAAAACCGAATGTTCTACAGGTTGTTTCATCAAGGCGCCAAGCAGGTTGCTCTTGATAACGCTGGTCGTATTTTGGTTCCTGCTGCTTTAATGGAGCGGGTTGGGTTGGTTGCTGAGGTAATGCTTATTGCCTACAACGACCGCATTGAAATCTGGGATAAGTCTAAGTACTTCGAAATGATCGAAGGCAACATGGCAGATTTCGCTGATTTAGCGGATGAAGTAATGGGTGATTTAGACAATGAAGATTAATACCGACTACCACATTCCCGTCATGTTGCAACCTTGCCTAGAAGGCTTAGCTCTTCAGGCCGACGGCATATATGTCGATGTCACCTTCGGTGGGGGCGGTCATTCACGCGCTATTTTTGAACAACTTTCACCAAAAGGAAAATTAGTTGTCTTTGACCAAGACCCAGATGCCCTCAATAACACTTGGGAGGCACCTAATTTTCATTTTGTCCCGGCTAATTTTGCTTTTCTCAGAAATCACTTGCGCGCCCTCGGTATGCCACAAGTAGATGGTATTATTGCCGACCTCGGGGTTTCTTCTCATCAGTTTGATACCGCACAGCGCGGTTTTAGCATCCGCGAAGACGCTCCCCTAGACATGCGCATGAACCGCAATGGCGGCCAAACGGCAGCAGCGCTCATTGCCAGTGCCGATGAACAAAAGCTCGCATCTATTTTATACGAATACGGAGAGCTCAGAAACTCAAGAGCTTTGGCTGCAGCACTCGTGCGCCAGCGCGACAACGCAGCCATTCTTACCACTTTTGATTTGATCAAAGCCTTGGAACGCTTTGCCCCCAAATTTAAAGACCATAAATTTTATGCGCAGGTTTTTCAGGCCTTTCGCATAGAAGTCAATCAAGAATTGCAGGTGCTCAAAGATTTTTTGGAGCAAGCTGCACAAATACTCAAGCCGGATGGGCGCTTGGTAGTGATGTCTTATCATTCCCTCGAAGACCGCTTAGTGAAGAATTTCATGAAAAGAGGTAGTTTTTCTGGCGAAATCGAAAAAGATTTTTTTGGTAATGTACAAAAGCCGCTCACCGAAGTGAACCGCCATCCGATTATTGCCGATGCAACAGAGTGCGAACGCAACTCCAGAGCCCGTAGTGCCAAACTTAGAATTGCAAAGAAAAATGGCTAAAACACAGGAATCTACAACGAAAGGGCGCAAAGGCACAAAGGCAAATGCTTTTGCACAAATCCTCAATGGAGATTTCCTGACCAAATCATTCGTTTTAGACAACCTTAATTATATCTTTTTTATCATGTTTTTGCTATTAGTGCTGATTTCAAAAGGCTACTATGGCAAACAACTCAACAAAGACACTGACGCCGCACAACGCAACCTAGACCAACACTCCGCTGAGTTTATAGAAGCTAAAGCAAGATTGGAATTGGTGACCCGCCGCTTCAAAATGGCAGAGAGGCTAGCCTCACGTGAGCTCAAAGAAACCCAGAACGCTACAAAAGTGATTCGCATCAAAGAAAAAATCAATGAGTAAGGATAGAAAACACCTCTATTACCGTGCTTACCTGATTTATTTTGGGTTTGTCTTCCTGATGGTGGCTGTCTTGTACTCTACGATCAACCTACAACTGAATGGCCCGGGGGTGGCATTTGAAACCAAAGAAGGGGAGCTTCCTACGCGCGTTGCCGATCGCATTCCGCGCATGGGTCAAATTCTAGATCACAATGAAGTTCCGCTCGTTACCAGCATTACTTTTTACGATATCTACATGGACCCAACAGTCGTTGAAAACGACATTTTTGACGAAAAAGTGGGCGCGTTGAGCCAAGGTTTACATCGCTTGTATCCAGATAAACCTGCGTATGAATACGAAAGTCAAATAAGAAAAGCCAGAGCCAATGGAGTGCGTTACCTACTGATTCGTAGAAAAGTAACCAACGAAGCGCGTAAGAAATTGCGCAATTTACCCATTTTTGACCTTGGCCAAATGAAAGGAGGCATCATTGACAACGTGGAGGTTATTATGCGTAAAAAGCCATTTGGCAACCTTTTAAATAGAACACTCGGTTATTATAAAATCAACGACGATTCGGATACCCTTCGTGTAGGTATTGAAGGCGCATATTACGATTACTTGAAAGGTGAAGAAGGAAAAGAAATAGAGCAACGCATTTCTTCAGGCTGGAAACGCACGGGTAAAATCATCAAAGATGCAGTAGAGGGGGCCGATGTCGTGACCACCATCGACAAAGAAATTCAAGAGGTTGCACACTCCGAGCTCGAAAAGCAAATGATCTTTATGGATGCGCAGCACGGCAGCGTGATCTTAATGGAAGTGCAAACGGGTTATGTGAGAGCAATCGCAAACTTGACTAAAATCAGCAAGGGGAAATATGCCGAAAATTTCAATTATGCAATAGGGCATCTTGAGGTTCCGGGCTCGACCTTTAAATTGGCTTCAATTATGGCGGGCCTCGAAGACGAGCGCTTTAAAATCACGGATAAACTCAATGCAACAGGTTATTATAAAGTTGGCAAAGATGGAATGCCAGATTCGAATCACGGAAGAGGATACGGCTTAATAACCGTACAACAAGCATTTGAAAAATCGTCGAATGTTATTTTACAACTGATCAATCGAAGTTACCGAAGCGATCCTGAAAAGTTTATTGAGCGCTTAGAGCAATTTGGCTTAACAGAAAAGTTGGGTATTGATTTAGAGGGTGAGCCACGTCCGAAGGTAACCAAACCGGGCGATGCCAATTGGTCTGCGCTTTCTTTGCCTTGGCAATCAGTTGGTTATGAAGTCATGCAAACCCCGCTTCAAACGCTGGCTTTTTACAATGCAGTTGCCAACAAAGGTAAATTGGTTCGTCCTTTATTCGTTGAGAAAATCAAAAGACACGGCCAGGTCATCAAAACCTTTAATCCGGTAGTGCTCAACCCTGAAATTTGTTCGAGCCATACGCTCCAGATTTTGCAGCGCTGTTTGGAAGGAGTCATGATCCGTGGAACGGGTAAACAATTGAAGAGTTCGTTGTTCACCATCGCGGGTAAAACAGGTACAGCTCAGTTGCTAGGTGAAAGCGGTTATCGCGATCAAAAAATCAAGTCATATCAAGCTTCTTTTGTGGGTTATTTCCCTGCTAAAAAACCAATTTATTCTTGTATTGTCGTTATTGCAAAACCTGTTAGAGCCTACTACGGCGCAGCAGTTTCCGGGACTGTTTTTGCTGAAATTGCCAATAAAATTTATGCGTCTTCTTTGCAATACCATCGCGCCATCAACGACCCCCGAAATCCGATGGCTACCGATGTACCTTCTTTCAAAAGTGGGAATAGTAAAGACCTCACTTACTTACTCAAGCAGCTCAATGTCCGGTACCAACTAAACGCATCTAGTGAATGGGTGCAGTCAGATACAACAGACCAACGCTTGCAAATTCAACGCAAAGCGATCCTCGATAAAAAAGTGCCAAATGTCAGTGGCATGAGTGCCAAAGATGCGGTTTACTTGCTAGAGTCGAGGGGTTTAATTGTTCGCCTTAACGGTAAAGGAAAAGTGGTTAACCAATCATTGTCTCCGGGTTCAGCACTCGTGAAGGGGCAATTGATTCATATCAAATTAAATTAAAATGCCTCAGTTCAAACAGTTATTGGTAGCGCTTCCGCATACATTGCAACAAGGAAACTTGGAGCAAACCATTACTGAACTCGTTTTTGATTCTAGGAAAGCAAAAGAAGGTGCTTTGTTTTGTTGTATTGTAGGTACCCAAACCGATGGCCATCAGTATGCGCAGCAAGCTTACCAACAAGGATGTCGTGTATTTGTGGTTCAGCAAACCATTGATTTGCCTCAAGATGCCACAATTGTCAAAGTGACAAATACCAACTTTGCTTTGGCTGAATTAGCTTGTGCATTTTACGGTAATCCTTCACAACAACTCACACTTGTGGGCGTTACCGGTACAAATGGCAAAACCACCACAGCCACTTTACTCCACGATTTATTCACTCAATTGGGTTTTTATTGTGGTTTGCTTTCTACGGTTGTCAATAAAATAGGTAGCCAGGCAATTGCGGCAACCCATACCACGCCAGACCCTGTTGCACTCAATGCCTTGCTCAGTGAAATGGTAAGTGCGGGCTGCCAGTATTGTTTCATGGAGGTGAGTTCGCATGCTATCGATCAGGGCCGCATTGGCGGTTTACATTTTGCGGCAGCGGGTTTCACGAACATTACCCACGACCACCTCGACTATCACCACACTTTCGCCGAATATTTGCGCGTGAAAAAAGCATTTTTTGATGGGCTTTCGAATCAAGCTATTGCCCTTGTTAATGCCGACGATAAAAACGGGATGGTGATGCTGCAAAACACCCGCGCCAAAAAAATGACTTACGCACTGAAGACGCCTGCCGATTTCAAAGGAAAGATCATCGAAAACAGCTTGGGTGGATTGGTGCTACAAATAAACGGCAACGAGGTGCATACACGATTAGTGGGTGCTTTCAATGCGGCCAACTTACTTTTAGTATATGGCTTGGCTACTGGTTTAGGTCAAGAACCTATGGAAGTATTGCGCGTTTTGAGTCAGCTCACACACGTAGCTGGGCGCTTTGAGCACCTCACGAGTCCAAAAGGAATAACGGCAATTGTCGATTATGCACATACGCCCGACGCACTCGAAAACGTGCTCGCTACAATTGCTGCATTTCAGAAAAATAATAAAGTTATTACAGTAGTTGGCTGTGGCGGAGACCGCGACAAAGAGAAGCGTCCCAAAATGGCTGCTATTGCTGCAGCGCGCAGTCAGCAAGTAGTGCTTACTTCTGATAATCCGCGCACAGAAGATCCGCAACAAATTATTGCCGATATGGAAGCAGGCTTAGATGCAGCAGCTGCAAGCCGCACGCTGGCCGTCCTCGACCGCAAACAAGCGATTAAAACTGCCTTGCTTTTAGCAAATCCAGGCGATATCCTGCTCATTGCAGGTAAGGGTCACGAGACCTACCAAGAAATCAACGGCGTTCGTACCGATTTTGACGACGTCGCTGTCACTAAAGCACTTTTTAACCAACTCGATAAGTAACATGTTGTATTATTTGTTTTCCTGGCTCGATCAAATCAATTTTCCTGGTGCAGGTTTGTTCCAGTTTATTTCTTTCCGTGCCGCTTTGGCGCTCATCACCTCTTTGATTGTTTCGGTGGTGATCGGAAAGCGCATCATTGCCCGCCTTCGCTACCAACAAATTGGCGAAACCGTTCGCGACCTCGGTTTGGCCGGTCAATTAGAAAAATCCGGGACACCTACCATGGGTGGGCTCATCATTCTTGCGGCTATCCTCATTCCAACATTGCTTTTTGCCAAACTGCAAAATGTATACGTCATTACTATGGTCATTGCCACTATTTGGTTGGGTTTGATTGGCTTTCTAGACGATTACATTAAAGTTTTCAAAAAGAACAAAGAAGGTTTAAAAGGTACCTCCAAAATTATTGGTCAAATTGGCGTAGGGCTTATAGTGGGCGGAATTTTATATTTCTCCAATGATGTAGTGGTACATAAAAGAGTTGCGTCCAATTACAAACTTCAAGCCGACGAAACTTTTGTAACCCATGAGCACGCGCAAAATGCAGGAGAAAATTACAAATGGATCCGCACCGACGACATGACCACCACCATCCCTTTTTTCAAAGGCAATGAATTCAATTACAACTGGCTCATTGGCGATATCAATAAATCTTACGGCTGGCTCATTTTTATACCTATCGTTATTTTTATCGTCATCGCTGTTTCAAATGGTGCCAACATGACCGACGGCCTCGACGGTTTGGCAACAGGGACCTCAGCCATTATTGGTATTGCATTGGCGGTCTTGGCTTACGTAAGTTCTCATGCCAAATTTGCCGATTACCTCAATGTGATGTATATCCCCGAGGCTGAAGAATTGGTGATCTTCATTGCGGCCTTTGTTGGCGCTTGCGTAGGTTTTCTTTGGTACAACGCCTTTCCAGCACAAGTTTTTATGGGTGATACAGGCAGCCTCGCATTGGGAGGCATCATCGCCGTTTTTGCCATTGCCATCCGTAAGGAATTACTCATTCCAGTGCTATGCGGCATTTTTCTGATTGAAAATGTATCGGTGATGCTGCAGGTGGGGTATTTCAAATACACTAAAAAGCGCTACGGCGAGGGTAGGCGGGTCCTGTTAATGGCGCCGCTGCATCACCATTACCAAAAACAAGGGATCCACGAAGCTAAAATTGTTGCTCGTTTCTGGATTGTAGCTGTTTTGTTGGCCGTAATCACAATTGTAACGCTCAAATTACGCTAAAAATGGATGCTCAAAATCGCTTGCTTGTTATTTTAGGCGCTGGTGAATCTGGCGTTGGAGCAGCTATTTTGGCGCAGGCGAAAGGATGGCGCGTTTTTGTTTCGGACGGCGCAAACATCAAACCTTCTTTTCAACAAGAATTAATCGAGCAGCGCATCGCTTTTGAGTCAGGTTCACACGATTTATCTCGAATCCTTAGCGCCGATTTGATAATAAAATCTCCAGGAATTCCGGAGACGGCGGCAATCATGCAGGCCATTCGACAAAAGGGAATTCAAGTCATTTCAGAAATCGAGTTTGGCGGCTATTACTCCAATGCAAAGCATATTTGCATTACAGGTAGCAACGGCAAAACCACAACCACTATGTGGTGTTACCATATGCTCAAAAAGGCAGGTTTGAATGTCGGATTAGCTGGCAATGTTGGGCAAAGCTTTGCCAAGCAAATTGCCACTGAGGCTTTCGATATTTATGTTTTGGAACTCAGTTCTTTTCAGCTAGACGACATGTATGCCTTTCGAGCAGACATCGCTATTCTCACCAATATTACACCTGACCACCTCGACCGCTACGACTACCAAATGGACAACTACGTGCGTTCGAAATTCCGCATTCTTCAAAATCAAACGGCAGCAGATCATTTCATCTACAATGCTGATGACACCACGATCAATTCCTATTTAAAAGGAATGCCAAGCAATGCCCAACTAGCGCCTTTTTCACTGACAACAGTTCAAGAGAACGGCGGCTACGCAGACCAGCAACAACTATACATCAACATAAACAAACAACAACTCACCATGTCTATTCACGATTTAGCTCTCAAAGGAAAGCACAACACCCAAAATGCGCTTGCAGCAGGTATTGCAGCAAGGCTTGTAGAAATCCGCACGGATTCCGTACGCGAAAGTTTGCAAGATTTTACTAATGTCGAACACCGCATGGAATTTGTGGCTAAAGTCAACGGTATTGAATTCATCAATGACTCCAAAGCTACAAATATCAATGCTGCTTGGTTTGCGCTTGAATCTATGGACAAGCCAACAGTCTGGATTGTTGGTGGTGTAGACAAAGGCAATGACTACAGTGAATTAGATGAGCTCGTTTCTCAAAAAGTGAAGTCAATTGTTTGTCTGGGTGTAGATAACCAAAAAATCATTGAAGCATTTACTGGTAAAGTAGAGGTCATCGTGGAGGCCAAAACCGCGCACGAAGCAGTTGCGTTTGCCTACCAATTGGCGAATAAAGAGGAAACCGTTCTTTTGTCTCCGGCTTGTGCAAGTTTTGATTTATTCGCAAACTACGAAGACAGAGGTCAGCAATTTAAACAAGCAGTTCGCATGTTATAATTTGGTGAAATGAGAACTTACCTTTCTTATCTCAAAGGCGACCCCGTCATTTGGATCATTACTTTGTTAATGATGGCATTTTCGTTGGTCACGGTGTATAGTTTCGTGCCTATCTTGATCAAGATTGAGGGTGGTTCTCCATTTTTTTATTTATTCAAACATCTTATTTATGTCGTACTGGGTTTTGGTGCAATGTACGGCATTCATCGGGTGCCAGCAAAGTACATTAGTCAAACTGCTAAGTTCGCTTATTATTTAGGTTTAGGTCTCTTGCTGTTCACCTGGTTTTTTGGTGCAGAGGTCAATGGGGCTGGTCGCTGGATCCGCATTCCATTTATCAACTTAACCTTTCAATCTTCAGACTTTGCCAAGTTGGCACTCATTATTTATGTGAGTAAATTATTGGTCAAGAAGCAGCAAAAACTCGATAGCTGGCGAGACGGGATTGTACCTTTGTTGTTGCCAATAGGGGCAACTTGTGTACTTATTCTAAAGGATAATTTCTCGACCTCAGCCATGCTATTTATGTTGAGCATGATCATGTTGTATATTGGTCGCGTTCCCATATTCAAATTACTTACACTTGCAGGAGCTGGAATAGTGGTAGTATTGCTGATTGTCGGTGCGCATTTAGCTTTGCCAGAGGCCGAAATCTTACCGCGTTACGATACCTGGATGAACCGTATCAATAACCGGGTAGACACCGCCGAACAAAGCGTGGAAAGTTTGCAAGCCAATCAGCAGGCCAACAATGCTAAGTTGGCTATTTCCGTAGGATCCATATTTGGTCAAGGGGTGGGCGATGGCAAACTCAAAGAGTTTCTTCCCGAAGCCTATGCCGATTTTTACTACGCAACGTTTGTCGAAGAATTTGGTTTTGCATCGGCATTCTTTTTGGTGCTCATGTATATGATTTTACTTTTTCGCATGATCCGTTTTGCACTCAAGACCACCGATTTATTTCAAAGTTATGTGGCGCTTGGTATCGGCATTCACTTGCTTACCCAAGCGAGTATCAATATGTTGGTTTGTACAGGTGTTTTTCCTGTAACAGGTCAAAACATGCCTTTTTTGGCAATGGGAGGTTCTGCGTTGGTCATGGCTTGTGTCTCCATTGGTGTGGTGCAGTCTTTTGCCAAAGAACTTCCGAAGAATGAGCAAGAGAATCAATTTGCAAGCCCTCAAGAAAATGAAGTTGACTAAAGTAATCATCTCTGGTGGTGGCACAGGTGGCCATATTTTTCCGGCTTTGGCGATTGCCGATGAAATCAAACGCAGCAATAGCAATGCAGACATTTTGTTTATTGGCGCCGAAGGAAAAATGGAAATGGAAAAAGTACCACAAGCTGGTTATCCGATTGTAGGATTACCCATCATGGGCTTGCAGCGCAAACTGACTTTGAAAAATTTGTTGTTGCCCTTTAAAATTGTCCAGAGTTTAGCCAAGGCATTTTTTGTCATCCGTCGCTTCAAGCCAGAATTAGTAATTGGTGTGGGTGGTTATGCGAGTGGCCCAACCCTGCAAATGGCGCAATTGCTGGGCGTTCCAACTTTATTACAAGAGCAAAATTCCTTTCCCGGGAAAACCAACCAAATATTAGCCCGAAAAGCAAAGGCAATTTGTGTGGCATATCCAAACATGGAAAAATTTTTCGACCCGAAAAAAATCAAACTTACTGGTAATCCGGTGCGGGCCTATTTGCTGCAAGACCTCTCGGTGCTCAAAGCTGAAGCAGCCCAACATTTTGGCCTCGATCCAAATAAAGCCACCCTATTTGTAATGGGTGGAAGTTTGGGTGCTAAAACATTGAATTTAGCACTTCGAGCGGCCCTTCCTACTTTTGAAGCCGGAACAGTACAAGTATTGTGGCAATGTGGAAAGTCTTACGAGCAAGAATTAGCGCAATTCGAAGCAAGTTTACCTGCCAACGTGAAGGTCTTTCCATTTATCCAAAGAATGGACCTCGCATATGCGCTTTCTACCGTAATTATTTCTCGAGCAGGTGCACTTTCTGTAAGTGAGTTAGCACTAGTAGCAAAACCCACTATTTTAGTTCCATCACCAAATGTCGCCGAAGACCACCAAACAAAAAATGCCCGCGCACTCGTCGACCGTTCAGCTGCTATTTTAGTAACGGATGCCCAAGCCTCTGAAAAATTAGTGGCTACTGCTCTTGATTTGATTTCAGATGTTGCAAAACAACAGGAGCTTTCCGCGGCATTAACTTCTTTTGCACTTCCCAACGCCACAAATGCAATAATGGAAGTATGTATTAATAGCGCTAAGTTATGAAGTCAATTCAGCAATTTGAGCAGGTATATTTTGTTGGCATTGGAGGCATAGGCATGAGTGCCTTAGCGCGGTTTTTTAAATTCAGTGGTAAAGATGTTGCGGGCTACGATAAAGTAGAAACTCCGCTTACTCAACAATTGAGTCAAGAAGGCATCGCAATTCATTACGAAGATTTACACGCCAATATTCCAATGGCGTTCCGAAATCCTGAAACAACTTTGGTGGTGTATACACCAGCAATTAAGTCGTTGGGCGAGTTGGCGTTTTTTCAGGCCAACCATTTTCAAATTTTAAAGAGGGCAGAAGTACTAGGTGTGCTTACCAAAACTTTTCAAGGACTTTGTGTGGCGGGCACCCATGGTAAAACAACAACAAGTTCGCTACTCGCTCATCTTTTAACAGAGTTGGGCGTGGGTTGCACTGCATTTTTGGGTGGAATTGCGAGCAATTTTGATTCAAATTTGGTCCTGCATGCTCAAAGCCCATATGCCGTTATTGAAGCCGATGAATTTGACCGAAGTTTTTTACAGCTTTCTCCTTTTGCTGCGATCATTACCGCTGCAGATCCCGATCACCTCGATATTTACGGAAGTGCCGACTCCTTTGTAGAAGGCTTCAGGCAATTTTCTTTGCGCATCGATCCAAAAGGCTTTTGCGTTCAAAAAGAAGGACTAGCACTTGCGAGCTTAGCCAAAGTAATTACTTACGCAATAGATTCTTCAACAGCAACTTATAGCCTTGCGAATTTGAGGTACGAGCACGGTTTTCAGGTGGCCGATTTGCGAATTGATCAAGATATATTCCCAAATATAGAATTGGGTTTGCCGGGCATTCACAATGCGGAAAACGCTTTGGGTTGTATTGCCTTACTACATCTTTTAGGTTTTGAAGTCGCTGACTTACGGCCAGCGCTTAAAAGTTTTAAGGGTGTCAAGCGCCGTTTTGAGTACCAGCTTCGGTCCGAAGAATTGGTGTATATCGACGATTATGCGCATCATCCGACGGAAATCAATGCCCTGATTTCTTCAGTTCGGTCCATGTATCCAGGCTGGCCAATTATCGGGGTTTTTCAGCCGCATTTGTTTTCGCGCACCAAAGATTTTGCCCAAGAATTTGCCGCCTCTCTGGCTGCCTTAGACCAGCTCTATTTGTTGCCTATATATCCAGCGCGAGAACTCCCAATTCACGGCGTGACTAGCGAGTGGCTCAGGGATATCACCCCAATGGAAGCGAAGGCTGTCCTTCCAGCCCACGAAGTATTAATTGCCTTGAAGAATATAAAAAAAGGAGTCGTACTCACCATTGGCGCAGGCGATATAGACCGTTTGGTCGCGCCACTAACTGAATTACTCAAAATACAAATCACACAACCATGAAAATTTGGCTTTTAAGAATTTTTTGGCTGCTCTTGTTTGTTGGGGTTGTGGTGGTTTTTTATTTTGCGGGTCAAGCAGAGCAAAATAAAGTTTTGCGAACACCGCTTATTTCCATTCATGCCGAAGACGAGAATACCTTTTTGACAGACGAGGAGTTGAAGGACAGATTGCAACTGCGCAAACTCTTTAGAAAAAAAATGTTGGCAAATGAGCTTAATGTGCACTCCATTGAGCGCGCTATTT